>RGBZ01000311.1 GCA_009919365.1 bacterium | reverse complement strand
CTCTCGTCGATTCAAGACCTCCCCGAAGATCGCGCATATGTAACGGTGCGGCGCCACACGTTTGGTGAGAAGGCACAGTTGCAGCTCGCTGTGGCCCAGGTAGGCGCACGGCTGGTGCGCGGTCGCATCGATCATCTGCTCGCAGGCAACGGATCTGGTGTCCGCCAGGTTGAAGTGGTCTTCGGTGCCGGTGATCAGATCCATGACCTCACCACCTATAGTTTGCACTCCGGCCAGAAGACTGTTGGCGACCTGTTGGCAAAGGGTGTCTTCGCCGGTAACGCTCGTGGATACATCAAGGGGGTCACAACAATTCCACGCAGTGGGCGTGGCACGAACTCGTATCTTGGCGAGTTCGGGATGCTTCTCTCAAAGACGGCGCGAAGCGTGGCGATTCCGTCACTCTGGATCGATCAGCCCGACTGCGAGCGCGCAGCGCACGGGAGCTCCGTTGGGCCCATTGATCCGGCCCAGATCTTTTATCTCCGCTCGCGTGGGCTCACCGACGCCGAGGCGCGACGCACAATTGTGATGGGCTTCCTGGAGCCAGTCGTTGCTGCCCTCCCTCTCGAAGCGGAGGCGGATCGCTTGCGCGATGTTCTCGCGTCAAAGCTCGATGCTGCGCTCGCAAAGTTGCCTGCCGCTCTCGCTTCGTAGGCTCTTCCGATGCCAGCTGAGCGCCTCTTCCCTGCGGTAGAACTTCCTGACGGCACGATGCGCCTCGCCTGGCCAGGTGGGGTGGCCATCTTGGTGGTGAATCGTGGCGGCAAGTTGCTAGCAGTCGATGGTGTCTGCACCCATGAGTATTGCGAGCTGGATCGCGGCTTTCTCTCCCCGGCCACGGTTGATCGACCTACGGTCACGTGTCCACTTCACCTCTCACGCTTTGACCTCGAGAGCGGCGAGCCGCTCGACCCGCCCGCCGAGATTCCGCTCGGCGTGCATGTCGTGAGCGTCGACGAACAGGGCTGGGTGGTGTTGCAGACCTAGCCCGATCAGCACGCTA
>RGBZ01000032.1 GCA_009919365.1 bacterium | reverse complement strand
GAGAGCAGGCTGGCGATTGCCAGTTACTTCTTTTTGCTACCGGTTTAACGAGGCCTGATAGCAACCTCGGCTCGCGTTCCCAAGGTGCGGATCTCCGTCGAAACCACGCATCCCCAAGGGGGGAATGATACCGCGCGTGCAATGCGATTACTAGTGCGACGAACCTACTCGCCGCGCTTCCAGTCGCTGAGCTGGCGCTCCGCCTCGCGACGACCTTCGCGATCGGCAATCGCAGCGCGTTTATCGAAAGCCTTCTTGCCGCGTCCGAGGCCAATCTCGACCTTGCAGCGCCCGCGCGAAAGGTAGAGGCGTAGTGGGATCAGCGTGAGCCCCTTGGTCTTGACCTTAGTGCCGATCGCGATGATCTCGGACTTGTGCAGCAAGAGGCGTCGGACCCGCTTCGGCTCGTGGTTCTGGCTGGCGGCACCGGGCCACTCGGCAATGTGCATGCCGATCAGACGACCCTCGCCCGCCTCAAGGCGCACGTAGGCGTCGCCAATATCGGCCTTGCCGGCGCGAATCGACTTGATCTCAGTCCCCGAGAGCACGATCCCCGCCTCATAGCGCTCGACAATCTCGTACTCATATGAGGCCTTGCGGTTCGAGGAGAGCGTGGTCCCAGAGGGTGGCGCCTTCGCTTTTGGGGCAGGGGAGGGCGCGGTCTTGACTGGTGCCTTAGCCATGGCGTTACCTCCTCTCGAACAATGATGTGGCCCCCGCGCCTCTGTAAGGGTACGCGCCAACCGAGGGCGGGTGCGCTGCAGGGAGACTGGCGGGGGAGACGAGAGAGCCCCGGCCCGAAGGCCAGGGCTCTGCTCAGTTATTACCGCTCTCGCGGGTCAACTAGGCGTTGACCTCGTGAGAGGCGGCGGTACAACTGTCATTAGACACTGCACACCACCTCCTTTCGTCTGCGGCGAAGCCTCCGAGCCCTCAGGGGCTGAGGCAACGGCGATGTCTGGCGTCAGGCCGACCTTGTGGATCCACTGACCGTTCGGCGTCAACCACTTCGCAATCGTCAGCTTGAGGCCCGACCCATCACTCAGGTCGATGAAGGTCTGCACGACCCCCTTACCAAAGCTCTTCTCGCCGATTAGGATCGCCCGGCCACGATCTTGCAGCGCGCCAGCGAGGATCTCGCTAGCCGAGGCACTCCCCTTGTTGATCAACACCACGAGCTGAATCGAGGCGTCGGTAGCGATACCACCACCCTGCGCCGAGGTGCTCTTCCGCTCGCCCTTGCTGTCCTCTTCGATGTAAACAACGCCGTCGGCAATGAACTCACTGGCGATTGAGAGCGCGGTGGAGAGATATCCGCCCGGATCATCACGAAGATCGAGAACGATCTTGTCGCCACCAGCATCAATGATCTTCTGCAGGGCTTCACGGAACTGAGCGGCGGCAATGTCGGTGAACTCGTTGAGTGCGATGTAGTCGACGCGGTCCCCCGCAGTAGTTTGGAGCTGCTTCGTCGCCACTGCTGGAAGCTCAATTTTGGCACGAACAATCGATACGTCACGCGGCTCTGTGGCCCCTGTGCGAACGGTGATGACGACAGTTGTTCCCTCTGCACCGCGCACTTTGAGCACCGCCTGATCTACGGAGAGTCCCGTGAGCGGGTCGCCATCAACGGCGAGAAACTCGTCGCCACCAAGGATGCCAGCTGCACGAGCAGGCGCGCCTTCAATGGTGTTTGCGACAGTGAGGAGGCAGTCACTGCTAATCGCCGTGCAAAGCTCTCCTGCCGAAGTGCGTAGGTCAATCACGGCGCCAATGCCAGTGAAGCTCCCCGAGAGCCCCTCCTTCATGGCGGCCATCTCTTCAGCGGTGAGGTACTGGGAATACGGATCATCAAGCGAGTTGACGAGCCCCTTGATCGCGCCGTTGATGAGATCTTCATCCGTCTTCGGCCCAACGTGCTGCTCTTGAATAAGGGTGAGCACCTCGTTGAAGCGCGCAAGGTCGAGGGTGCCGTTCGTTGGTGCAGTAGTGCTGCTTGAGCGCAGCCCAGCGTTATAGGCGGCGACGGCAATGATGACGGCAAGAAGAAGGCGACCGGCCCGCGTGAAGAGTGGAGTTCCAGTCGGTGTCAGGCTCATGGTGACGCTCCTTCGCTGTGCGAGGCGACTAGTTCAGCCGCCCTCGCAGAGAGAGTAGCGCGCCGAGCGCCCCGAGGCCGAGGCCGGCGGCGACCACGGAGAGCGAGACCTGTCCCGCAAGGATTGCCGATGTTTGGACTGGAAGGACACGGAAGAGGTTGAGCATGACTGCACCGATGCTGGCACTCAAGATGCCGAAGACAAAGAGCGTGATTAACGCCCCAGCAGCGCCGATCGCGAGGCCCTCAATAATGAACGGCAGACGCACCCAGGTGGCGCTCGCGCCAACAATGCGCATGATGGCGATCTCATCGCTGCGAGCCAAGATGGCCAGGCGGATGGCGTTAACCACCACCGCGAGCACAGCGAGTGAGAAGCCGATCACGAGGATTAAGCCGACGATGCGGAGAGCTCCGGTGATGGCAACGAGACTCTCCGCGAGCGCACGTCCATCAATGACGCGGCTGATTGAGGCTGCGTCTGGAATCGCCGCGAGACCGTCAGCAACCCGTCCCGTGTCTGCTGGGTTGTCGAGGGCGATCTCGTAGCTGGCGGGGAGCGGGTTCACGCCGAGGTTTCCAGTCAGGTCCGGTTCACCACGCTCTTTCAGGCGCACCTTGAAGGCGGCAAGGGCATCGTCTGCACTCACGTACGTTGCCCCCCTCACCCCTTCAATCCCCTCAATCTGTACCTGAATGGAGCGCGCCTCACCGTCGGTGACGGAGCTCTTGAGATAGGCAATGACCTCTACCTTCGAATCGGCATACGAGAGTGCGGCATCAAGGCCAGCGCGGATAACGAGTACGGAGGCGAGAACCATCAACATCAGCGTCATCGTTGTGGTCGCGGCGATCGTGGCGAGGCGATTTCTGGAGAGGCCGTTTGCTGCCGCGGTGATACTTAGCTGAATCAAGCGGCGACGATTTGATTGGCTCTCTCGCTGCACGCTCATCAGCCGACCCGGTGATAGGTTGCGTTCGCTTCGTCACGAATGAGCCGACCACCCTCGAGGCCGATGACGCGACGGCGCAGCGTGGTCACGATGTCTGAGTCGTGCGTTGCGACCAACACCGTGACGCCGAGGCGATTGATGTCCATCAGGAGCTCCATGATCTCCCAGCTGATGAGTGGGTCAAGATTGCCCGTCGGCTCGTCAGCGATCAGTAGTTCTGGATCACCAACAATTGCTCGCGCAATTGCGGTGCGCTGCTGTTCCCCACCAGAGAGCTCAGACGGGTAACGATCGGCAAGACGTGCTAGGCCTACGATGCGCAGCGCGCGTTCGGTAGCTGTTGTAACGCGCTCGGGATCCGCCCCGGTGACCTCAAGGGCAAAGGCGACGTTCTCGCGTACGGTGCGGCGCGGTAAGAGTCGAAAGTCCTGAAACACAACACCGATTCGACGACGGAGTTTCGGCACCTCGCCACCCGAAAGGCGATGCACTGGGAAACCAGCAACATGTACCTCGCCAGCGGTCGGCAGCACATCACGAACGAGGAGCCCAATCAGTGTGGACTTACCCGCCCCCGATGGCCCAACCAGGAAGGCGAACTCTCCACGCTGAATCGTGAGGCTGACATCGCCGAGGGCAATGTGCCCACTCGGATAGGTCACAGATATTCCTTGCAGCTCAACGACAGCGCCTCCTGGTGCGCCAAGTTCTGCCACATCACTCATAGACTGATCCTACTCCTCATCCACGGTGCCACCAGCAAGCGGGGCCCCGGTCGAGACGCGTTCAAGTTCGGCAAGAATGAAGGCATCAAAATCTCCATCCAGCACGCCAACCGTGTCCGAGGTTTGATGGCCGGTGCGGTGGTCTTTCACCATCTGGTACGGATGCAAGACGTAGCTTCGGATCTGGTTCCCCCAGCCGGCGGAGATCGTTTCGCCGCGTACGCGGGCAAGCTCATCTTCGCGCGCACGAATCTTCAGTTCAATCAGCTTGCCACGCAACATGCGTTCGGCTGTCTCACGGTTCTGCATCTGTGAGCGCTGGTTCTGGCTGGAGACCACAGAGTTTGTCGGAAGGTGGGTGAGGCGCACTGCTGATTCCGTCTTGTTCACATGCTGGCCACCGGCGCCACTTGAGCGATAGGTGTCGACGCGAATCTCATCCCAGTTGAGCGTTACCTCGGCGTCATCTTCAACCTCTGGAATCACTTCAAACATGGCAAAGGTGGTCTGTCGTCGCTTCTGCCCGTCAAATGGCGAGATGCGTACCAGTCTATGCACACCGCGCTCGGCGCGTAGCCAACCGAAGGCATTGCGGCCTCGGATCTCCAACACAACGCTGCGATACCCGGCACCCTCACCTTCGGTAGAGTCCACGATCTCTGACGCGAAGCTGTGTCGTTCAGCCCAGCGCATGTAGGCGCGCAACAGAATGGCGGTCCAGTCACACGCTTCGGTCCCGCCGGCGCCCGCCTGAATAGTGACGATGGCGTCGGCGTCGGCGTACTCGCCACTGAAGAGGAGTGAGGTGCGCGCCTTCTCGAAGTCACCCTCCAGAAGTGCCGCCTTCGCTGCGACCTCGTCCTGCAGCCCCTGGTCACCTTCCGATTCGGCCAGCTCAAAGAGTTCACCAAGGTCGCGGGCGGCGGCCGTTAGGTCCTTCCAGAGGGTGAGCTCTTCGCGCAGCCCCTCCGCCTCACGCGCGAGCCTTCGGGCGACCCGCTGGTCATCCCAGAAGCCAGGGGCGAGCATTGCCGCCTCGATCTCGGCAAGCCGAGCCGACTTCGCTACAGGGTCAAAGACGCCCCGAGGTCGCCTCGATGCGACCGAGGAGGTCCCGCAGGGAGGTGGCGTCGACGCTCACCCTGCACCCTCACCCAGCCGAACCGCGGCACCTACGGGGGACTCGTTGCTCACGCTATGCGCCATGGCACCTCTTGTACTTCTTCCCGGAGCCACAGGGGCACGGGTCGTTCCGGCCGGCGGTGACGGCAGCGACGAGAGGCGCCTTAGGGGCCGGGACTGCTGTGGTGCCGGCTGCGCTGGTGGCGACGATCTTGGGGCGCGGCGCCTCCTGCTGCACAACGCTCACGCGCAGGATTGATCGCCCGATGCTGACGCGGATCAACCCTTGGAACTCGTCATACAACTTGAACGCCTCCCGCTTGAAGGCATTCAGCGGGTCTTCTTGGGCATAGCCACGCAGTCCAATGCCGCGACGCAGGTCATCAACCTCGGTCAGGTGCTCGACCCAGAGCTGATCGATGCTGCGAAGGATCACGGCGCGCAAGACGCGCGGCCAGATCTCTGGGCCGAACTCTTCGCCCTTCTTGTTAAGTGCCTCCAGTGCAGCAACCTCAATCGCATCAACGAGGATTGCGTCCTCAACAATGTTCTCAAGGCCTTCAGGTGGCTCAATGCCGGCACGCTGTACGTCGCCCTTCAGCGCTTCCAGGTTCCAGTCATTCGGAAGTCCAGGAGGGCAGTGCGTTATGACGATCGAGCGCGCCTCTGCGCGGAGGGAGTCCTCAACCGTGAGGTTGAGATCATCGCCGTGCAACACACGGTCGCGCTCACCGTATACGGTAGCGCGCTGCTTGTTGATGACATCGTCGAACTCAACGACGCGCTTTCGAATGTCAAAGTTGTACCCCTCAACACGTGTCTGCGCCCCCTCAATGGTGCGGCTCACCATTGAAGACTCAAGCGCCTGTGTCTCATCGAAGCCAAGGCGATCCATCAGGCTCACGACGCGCTCACCAGCGAACCGCTTCATCAGGTCGTCTTCCAGCGAGAGGTAGAAGCGCGACGAACCAGGGTCACCTTGGCGACCGGCGCGACCACGGAGCTGGTTATCGATGCGGCGGGACTCATGTCGCTCGGTACCAATGATGCGAAGTCCGCCGGCGGCGAGAACGATCTCGCGATCGGTCGCGCAGGAGCGCTCAGCCTCAGCAAGCGCCTCGGCGTACGTTGCGGCGTCAACCTCGGCAGGGTTCAGTCCGCGCAGGCGCAACGCTTCAGATGCAAGCCCGGCAGGGTTTCCTCCGAGCACGATGTCGGTACCGCGCCCGGCCATGTTGGTGGCGATCGTGACTGCGCCACTGCGACCGGCCTGTGCAACAACTGGCGCTTCGCGTTCGTGCTGCTTGGCGTTCAAGACGTTGTGGGGAATCCCTTCGCGCTTGAGCAGCGCGGCAAGGTGTTCGGAGCGCTCAACTGATGTGGTGCCAACGAGTACTGGCTGACCAGCTGCTCGCCGCTCCTTGATGTGTTCCACGATCGCGCCATCCTTGGCACGCTCGGTGCGATAGACCAGATCCGCCTGATCATCGCGCACCATCGGTCGATGGGTTGGGATCGCGGTCACTTCGAGGTTGTAGATCTTGCTGAACTCTTCTGCTTCGGTCATTGCGGTACCAGTCATGCCCGCAAGCTTGCCGTAAAGACGGAAGTAATTCTGGAAGGTAATCGTTGCGAGGGTCACTGATTCACGCTGTACGTGGAGCCCCTCCTTTGCCTCAATGGCTTGATGAAGTCCTTCAGACCAGCGGCGTCCTGGCATCTTTCGGCCGGTGAACTCGTCGACAATGACGATCTCACCGCCTTCGACGATGTAGTCGCGATCGCGCTTAAAGAGCGCATGCGCGCGAAGCGCCGACTCAAAGTGTCGCGCCATGAGCGGATCGCCGCTGTAGAGGTTCTCAATCCCGAGCATCTGCTCGACGCGTGCAACGCCATCCTCTGTCGGGGAGACGGCCTTCTCCTTCTCATCCAAGAAGTAATCACCGCCCGATTCAGCTCCAGCGTCGCGCGCGCGCAGACGTGGCACAAGCTTGGAGAACGTCGCGTACAGATCTTGCGACTCTGCCGCCTGGCCACTGATGATCAGCGGGGTTCGCGCTTCATCGATCAGGATGTTGTCCACCTCGTCGACGATGGCGAACGCGTGGCCGCGCTGGACCCGCTGCTCTAGTTCGGTGACCATGTTGTCGCGCAGATAGTCGAATCCGAACTCATTGTTCGTTCCGTAGGTCACGTCGGCGGCGTAGGCTTCGCGTCGGGTGACGGGGCGCAGTTTTGCGGTCTGCTCGTCGCTGCTGTGATATTCGGGATCGAATAGGAACGAGCTGTCGTGCGCGATCACGCCGATGGAGAGCCCCATGAACGCGAAGATCGGGCCCATCCAGCGTGCGCTTCACGAGCGGCGGCAAGGATCTCTGGCAGCTCGCTGTCGAGCGCCGTCTTCAGCGCCTCTCCTTCGAGCGTGCGCAGTACGGCAGAGATCGCATCAATGCGTGCACGAATCTCGTTGTCGGTTGCCGCCTCCATCTCGTTGGCGCGCGCGTTGACGGCGTCAAGGATCGGCCTAAGGCGACCGAGCTCGCGGTCGTTTGAATCTACGAGTCTTGAGAGAAAGCCGAAAACCATCGCTGGCGGAGGCCTAGCGCCAGAACCCGGCGGAGTACCCGATCACCAGGATGCCGAAGGTAAGCACGGCGAGCACAACCCAGAAAAGGGCACTTACCGGCCTGCTGGTCGGATTCATCTCAGGATTCTTCATCGGCGCGGCGTTCCAGCGTGGGCTACGCAGCGATGTGCGCCAGTCCGCGCTCTTCTCTGGTGTGTGCGCAACGATTGCGCCGCGCTCGTCGGGGCGATGCAGCTTCAGCGTCATCGTCGTGTTCGCTTCTCGCTTGATGGAGCGGTAGAGACTGGCCCAGTCTGGTGTTCGTCCCAGAAGAGCATCTCCTCAGCGGTTGCCGATTCTTTGCCGAAGAGAGCGCCGACCGATTCGCCGAGATGAATGCGTCGGATCGCTTCGCCGAAGAGTGGTGCCGAGGAGAGGCGCTTGATCTTTGTGCTCTTGGCGCCGACTGGCATGGGAATGGAGTCGGTGACCACCACCTCAAGAACGTTGCACTTTTCAATGCGCTCAATCGCTGGCTCAGAGAAGACGCCATGCGTTGCACAAGCCGTGACCTCTATCGCGCCAGCCTTCTCTACCGCGCGAACCGTCTCCGTGAGTGTGCCGGCCGTGTCAATCTCATCATCAACGATAACGACACGTTTCCCCTTCACGTCGCCGATGACGTTCAGCACCTCAGCATGATCGTCGTTTCCTTCACGCCGCTTCTCAACGATAGCGAGCGGCACATCGAGTAGTTCGGCAAAGGTGCGCGCTCGCTTGGCGAAGCCAAGGTCTGTGACAACGACAAGGTTCTCGGTGCCACGCTGGCGCATGTAGTTGGAGAGCAGATGCACGGCGGTGAGTTCGTCGACAGGAACATTGAAGAATCCCTGCAGCTGACCCTGGTGGAGGTCGAGGGTGAGGATGCGATTTGCACCAGCAACCTGCAGCATGTCGGCGACAAGGCGCGCCGTGATCGGCACGCGCGGCTGATCCTTCTTGTCGGAGCGGCCGTAGCCGTAGTACGGAATGACGGCGGTGATGCGGCCGGCCGAAGCGCGCTTGAATGCGTCAATCATGATCAGGAGTTCCATGATGGAGGTGCTCACAGGGCGCGAGGTTGGTTGCACGATGAAGACATCCTTCTCGCGGGCATTGTCAAGAATCTTGACGAAGATGTTCTCGTTGGCGAAGGCGAAGACCTCAGCCTTGCCAAGATCGCGCCCAAGGTAGCGTGCGATCTTTGCCGCAAGCTCGGGGTTCGCGTTCCCCGTGTAGACGTCGATCGAATCTGCCCTCATCGCCGTCCTCCGCTCTCTGGACGG
>RGBZ01000310.1 GCA_009919365.1 bacterium | reverse complement strand
CCTCGACTTGAGGGGCTGCGCCGCGTCTCGTACAACCTCTGGTGGTCGTGGCACCCCGAGGCTCGCGCACTCTTCCGCCGCATTCATGAAGCCCGCTGGATCGCGACACGAAATCCCGTTGCAGTCTGCTCTGGCCCGATTGACTGGGAGCCACTCCTCGATGATCCAAAGTTCCTGATACAGGTTGATGAGGTTGTTGCTGCGTTCGACAACTACATGGCCGGTGGCAGCGACCACTGGTTCCCTCGCACCCACGGTGCGGACCTTACCAATCCGATCGCCTACTTCTGCGCCGAGTTTGGTTGGCACGAGAGCCTGACGCTCTACTCCGGTGGCCTCGGTATCTTGGCCGGCGACCATATGAAGGCCGCCTCAGATATGGCGCTCCCACTTATTGGGGTGGGTCTCCTCTACCGACGTGGCTACTTCCGCCAAACCATTGATGCCGATGGGCATCAAGAGCACGCATACCCTGAGATTGATCTTTCGATGCTCCCACTCGCTCGCGCCGCTGGGGCGAACGGCGAACAGCTCGTCGTCTCGATCCCGCTCGGTGACCGACGCGTCGCGGCAGCGGTGTGGGTCGCACAGATCGGCCGCGTGCCGGTGCTCCTCCTCGACACCGATATCTCCGCGAATAGCGAAGCTGATCGACCGATCACTCACATCTTGTATGTGCGCGGGCGAGAGATGCGCCTGCACCAAGAAATGGTGCTCGGCGTTGGCGGCATTCGAGCGCTACGCGCCCTCGGCGTTGATCCGTCGGTCTATCACCTCAACGAGGGCCACTCAGCGCTGAACTTGGTAGAGCGCACACGTGAGTATGTCGCCGCTGGCGAGACACTTGAGAGCGCACTTGAACACGTCAAGCGTCACACCGTTTTCACCATTCACACCCCGGTATCGGCGGGGAACGAGAAGTTTGGGGTTGACCTGGTGCGCCGCGTAGTGGGACCACTCTGTGATGGCACAGGCGACGTCGACGCAGGCGGCGTGCCGCTGCAGCGCAT
>RGBZ01000309.1 GCA_009919365.1 bacterium | reverse complement strand
CTACCGCTCGACGCAAACGATCCTTGATGCTGCACACGGCGTCGTCTCGAACAATCAGGGGCGCAAGAAGAAGAAGCTCTGGACTGAACTTGAGGGTGGCGATCAGATCACCGTTTACGGAGCATTTGACCCTGAAGATGAGGCGGCTTGGATCGTGCGACGCGTCGAAGAGGCCTCCGCCGTGGTGAGCGGACGTCGCGCGGATGCACCAGCGCCCGTCAGCCTGAATGAGATTGCCATCTTGTACCGCACGAACGCACAGTCGCGCGCGATTGAAGAGGCACTGTTGCGCTCGAGTGTTCCGTATCAGCTGATCGGCGGCACACGCTTCTATCAACGTCGTGAGGTCAAGGACGCGCTCGCCTGGCTCCGCGTGCTGCGCAGCGACACGGACCGTATCTCGTACGAGCGGATCCTAAACGTGCCACCACGCGGCATTGGCGACAAGACGATCGAACTACTGCGCTCAGCTGCAGCGCCGAGCGTCAGTGCGCCCGAGGGAACACCGTACGGGCACGTGATTGCCGCCGCTGGTCGTGGAGAAGTGGCCGGCGTGAATACCCGTGCGCGAAACTCGCTTGCGGGGATCGCCGATGTGATCAGCCGGCTGCGGGACCGCATTGCCGCAGTCACGCTCCCCGAGCTGCTTGATGGCGTCTACTCCGAATCCGGCCTGCGGGCGCATCTTGCATCGGAGGGCGTTGAGGGTGAGGAACGTTGGGCGAACCTTCTCGAACTCCGCGGCATCTCCGGTCGATTCATGGAACTCGCTCCGCTTGACGCTCTCGACCGATTCGTGGAAGACACCGCGCTCGTGGCTGACCAGGATGCATTTGATGCCGACGCCGAGCGCGTGACACTGATTACCCTGCACGCTGCAAAGGGGCTGGAGTGGCCGACCGTCTTTATCTCCGGGTTGACTGAAGGGCTGTTCCCACACAGTCGCTCCCTTATGGACCAGGAGCAGATGGAGGAGGAGCGTCGCCTCTGCTATGTCGGCATCACCCGCGCGAAGCGACG
>RGBZ01000308.1 GCA_009919365.1 bacterium | reverse complement strand
GAGCACGCTGCGAACTCCAGCAAAGGGCTCCCCGAGCGGGCGTAGCTCCTTGGCACTCGTTGGCTTTTGGTTCTGGTGAATGGCGTCCCAGCCGCGACGCACGGCTAGGTCATCGACCGGCCACACGTCGAGGCGGCCAAGCTGAAAGATGAGAAACATCTCTGCCGTCCACCGCCCGATGCCAAAGAGCGGCGTCAGCGCACCAACGATCTCTTCGTCACTCATAAAGGGGAATCGCTTCAGCGGAACCGCTCCCGAGAGCACCCCGGCCGTAAGCTCGCTAATGGTTCGCACCTTTGCCGAGGTGAGCCCCACCGATTGCAGCTGGCTCAGCGACAGCGCAGCGACTCGTGGCGGGGTGATGGAACCTGCGCACTTCTCGTGCAGGCGCCGATAGATCGTCTTCGCCGCCGCCACACTGACCTGCTGGGCGATAACGGCACGAACGAGCGATTGGTAGTTCGTCTGGCCACTCTTCTGCAACCCAAAGGTGCAGGGTGCTAGGCGTTTGATCGGCTCAGCGAACGCCGGGTCAGCACGCACAATGCGGCGCTTCGCCGCTGCAAGTTCTTTCAGTCGCTCCGCGCGCGACACGGCTACGGCGTTACGGTGAAGTCGCGCACCTCGATGCCCAACTCATCATCGGCCGCTTCGGGGATCGGGTCAGACCACACACTGAGCGGCAGGCCAGTTGCTTGGTCATAGGTCACGCGGAACGAGGCCTGCGCTTGGCGTTCTTCAACAAAGGCGAAGAGCTCTTCGGCACTGAGGGGGAGCAGCTCCAGGATGATCGGGTTGACCTCACTCCCGTCGCTAGTGCGGATGACTGCTGAAACGCCGTCGCGCACGCGAACGGTAAAGGGGCCGACGTGCGTCTCCATGCAGAAGCACTGCCGGGTGATGGTGTACCGATAGTTGCCGATACCACTGGTTGCCCAAACGGTGCGGGCCTCGTCGAGGGTGTCGATTTCGCCATTGATCGTTGCGCTCGCCGTTGTCGAGGGCGAGGGGCTCGCGGTG
>RGBZ01000307.1 GCA_009919365.1 bacterium | reverse complement strand
CTGCTCGAAGCGCTCGGCGCCGAATTCGTGGAGCTGCGTGGCGATCGACGTGCCGGTGATGACGGCGCCATCGTTGCTGGCATTGCGCGCATTGATGGTCGTCGCATTGTGGTGGTTGGCACCCAGAAGGGGACGGACACCGAGAGCAACATTCGCCGCGGGTTTGGCATGCCGCACCCTGAGGGGTACCGCAAGGCGATGCGCGCCTTCGAGCTTGCCGAGCGCCTGCACCTGCCGCTCCTCACCCTGGTCGACACCCCAGGTGCGCATCCAGGTCCTGAGTCGGAGCAGCACGGCATTGCCGAAGCGATCGCCGCCGCCATCAGCAAGATGACCGAACTCCGCACGCCGATCGTCACCGTCGTGACCGGCGAGGGCGGCTCGGGAGGCGCACTCGCCATTGCCGCAGCCGATCGCGTCTTCGCCTTTGAGCATGCCTACTACTCGGTGATCAGCCCCGAAGGGTGCGCGGCGATCTTGTTCCGCACCTCCGAGAAGGCTCCTGCCGCCGCACGCGCGCTGCGCATCACCGCACCAGAGCAGGTCGCCCTCGGCGTCGTTGACGGCATCATCGCGGAACCAGAGACACTCTCCGCGGAGGCCACCGTCACCCTGGCACGCGCAATGTGGGAGAAGGTTTCGGCAACATTTGATGAACTTGAATCAATGAGCGACCTGAACGCGCTGCTTGATGCCCGCTACGCCCGCTATCGCGCGTACGGCGCGTTCGACGAGGCAGCTCCAACGAAGAAGGGTCTCGTTGGCACGATCCGTTCCATCTTCGGCATTGGCCGCGACAAGGTGCCGGCCGGCCTCAACGACGAGTGGCTCGATGAGATTGAGCGCAATAGTGCGGGGGCGTAGCTGATGCCACAGGACACTGAACGACTCGGCGACCTGATCGACTCTCTCGTTCCCGTGCTCGTTGAGCGACTACACGAGACCGGTCTCGGCGAAATTGAGATCGAGCGCGACGGCGCCATTGTGCGCGTGCGCGCCGAAGATCTCGACGCGCCGGTG
>RGBZ01000306.1 GCA_009919365.1 bacterium | reverse complement strand
AAGGCGCAGGTCAGCGTGCGATACGTGGGCGATACGCCGCAGGGGGTAACGGCCTTCGTCGTCTCGGCGCAGCATCGCGCCGAGGTACACATCGACGAAGTCCGCAGCGCCCTCGAGGCACTCGCACGTGAAGCGCTCGGTAGCTGGGTGACGCCCAACACCAAGGTGCACATCAACCCAACTGGGAGGTTCGTGGTGGGCGGTCCGCTCGCCGACTCGGGCCTCACCGGTCGCAAGGTGATCGCTGATACCTATGGCGGCGTGGCACACCATGGCGGTGGCGCATTCAGCGGTAAGGACGGCACCAAGGTCGATCGCTCGGCGGCATACGCCGCGCGACAGGCGGCGCTGCACCTTGTGCGCAGCAAGCTGGCTGTACGGGCCGAGATCGCCATCGCCTATGCGATTGGCGTCGACAAGCCGGTGGCCGTATCGGTCGACACGTTCGGCACGGGCACCATGCCCGACGAACAGATCGCCGAACTCGTGGCACTGAAGTTTGACCTTCGCCCCGCAGCGATGATTGAACGTCTCGAGCTACGCACACCGCTCTTTGAGCGCACCGCACGCGACGGGCATGTGGGACACGCCGACCTGCCGTGGGAGCACGAGAACGAGATTGACCCAAAGACCGAGTTCCTCAAGCGCGTGGCAGAGCGCGCCGGCGCGAGCCAGGGTGCCCCAGGGCGATTCCCCTGTGGCCACCTGCAGCGCCTCAGTAAAGAGCACCTCGCCGTGGGGGAGTCCTTCCCCTATGGCGCGCAGGGAGCCGAACTGCTCGCCTGTGTGGTGTGTGAAGCAACTGAAGGGAGCAACTCATGACGTACCTCGACACGCTCTTTACGCCTCCGGGGCCGAGTCTGGTGTTGACTCCCGAACAGATCAGCGAGGCCGCATCCTCGATCGGTTTAACTACCACGAAGGAGCAGTTGGACGAACTTTGTGACGGGCATATCAGCGCGATCATGTTCCATGCAGCCGCCAAGGCGGGGAGCTTTGGTGCTGGGGTTGTGCTTGATGACGCCGCAGAAG
>RGBZ01000305.1 GCA_009919365.1 bacterium | reverse complement strand
CCCCGACCACCTCATCGCCTCCGAGGCTGGAAGCACCGCGACTGACCTGGGTGTTGTTGGCGAGGCCACCCACGCCGCAAAGCGGGCACTTCTCGGCCGCCCAATCTCAAATGCTGAGGAGGGCGAGCAGCGCCTCAGCCGCAAGCTAGCGCTCCCAATCTTCTCGTCAGACGCAATCTCGTCGAGCGCCTATGCGAGCGAAGAGATCCTGTTAGTCCTCGTCGGCGCCGGCGCAAGCTTCCTCATGTACGGCCCGCTGGTAGCGCTGAGCATTGGCGTCCTGCTCGGCATTGTCGCCATCAGCTACCGCCAGGTCTGTTTCGGGTTCCCAAACGGTGGTGGTGCGTACGCCGTCGCCAAGAGCACCCTGGGCACCTGGCCCTCCCTCGTTGCTGGAGCAAGTCTCATCGTCGATTACATCCTCACCGCCGCCGTCAGCACCGCAGCAGGTATTGCAGCGATTACGTCGGCCATCCCATCACTCACACCGTTCCGGCTTGAGCTTGCGCTCGCCGCGCTGGGCCTCCTCACAATCGCTAATCTTCGGGGCCTTCGTGAGTCTGGTCGAATCTTCGCCCTACCCACGTATCTGTTCGTCGCCGGCGCATTTACGGTGATCGCCGTCGGAATTTTTAAGATCATCACTGGCGATCCCGCGATCACCTGGAGTCAGGGGGTTGTGCTCCAGGCCGAGGAGACTGCAAACATTCTGTTGCCAGTCTTGCTCCTCAAGGCCTTCGCACATGGATCAGTCGCCCTAACGGGCACTGAGGCGATCAGCAACGGCGTTGGATCGTTCAAGAAGCCAGAGGCGAAGAATGCAGCGTCAACGCTTGTCGCGATGGCCATTCTTCTTGCAACGCTGTTCGTTGGTATTTCGTTGGTTGCCTTTGCCTACGGCAAGATTCCACAAGAGCTCGGCGGCGAAACGCTCCTTTCGCAGATCGCACGCGTGTCGCTCGGAAGCGGGCCGCTCTATGCAATCTTTCAGGCTTCTACCGCCGGCATCTTGTTGCTCGCTGCAAACACAGGCTT
>RGBZ01000304.1 GCA_009919365.1 bacterium | reverse complement strand
TAGCCGCTTAGGTGTAACCGCGATTGGGGCGGGGGCTTCGGCTCCCGCCCCGATTGCTACCCAGCGGCAGAGGAGAGAGGGAGGTCAAGTGAGCATTCTCGCACGCGTCAATCGCCGCTCACTCACCCCGTACATGTTCATTGCTCCCGCCATGATCGTCATGGCGATCGTCACCATCTACCCACTGATCTTTCAGTTTTGGATGTCGTTTACTAACTACGGTCTTGCTAACTTGCGCCAAGGCGCACCGGCTCCAGATTGGGTTGGACTCGAGAACTACGTCAAGATTCTCACCAGCGAACTCTCAATTCCGAACTACTCATTCCTAAGGCTCTTCCTCTACAACATTTTCTGGGCGCTGAGCAACGTCACCATCCACATCATTCTTGGAGTCGCAATCGCGCTCCTGTTGAATCATCCAGGGTTGAAGCTGAAGCGCCTCTATCGCGCGCTCTATGTGCTCCCCGTGTTGATTCCGCCGATCGTTGTCGCCACCACGTGGCGAAACCTGTTCAATCAGGATGCTGGTGCCGTCAACATGTTGCTGGCGCTGGTGGGGCAAGTGTTTCGAATTCCACCAGAAACGTTCCAACTAGATTGGCTCCGCCAAGTAGAGGATCCGATCAGTTTCATTCCACTGCCCCTCAGCTATTACGCCATGTTGGTCGCCAACATTTGGCTCGGCTGGCCGCTGAACGCGGTGGTGGCGACCGGTGCGCTTCAGGCGATTCCGAAGGACCTCTACGAGGCGGCAGAGATTGACGGAGCGGGCAAGTGGGCCTCGTTTAAGACGATCACCCTCACCTACCTGCGACCGGCAATGGTCCCATTCGCCATCTACGGCTTCGTGGTGACCTTCAACCTCTTTAGCCTCGCCTACTTCATGAGCTCGGGTGGACCGTTCGGGCGTACCGAACTGCTGGTGACGCAGGCATATCGGCTAGTCAACGAGCGGCAGCTCTATGCCGTCGGGGCCGCCTTTGCGGTCGTCCTCTTCGTGATCTTGCTCACGATCAGCCTCATTACCAACCGCATCTCGAAGGC
>RGBZ01000303.1 GCA_009919365.1 bacterium | reverse complement strand
CAGATACGCGGCTTACTCCGAGCGCACCATCACAGTTGAGACGGGACTAGCGATCGCCCTCGGCGATGGAGCAGCGTACCGCCGGCTCCGACGCCGGGTTGAGCGAGTTGACGTGAATCAGCGCGCGTATTTCGCAGACATTTCTGCCAGCGTGATGCACTTCACCTTGCCGGCGTTGCCGGCCTGGCCGAACTGCACCATCCGCTCCGCGCAGACCTTCTTCATCGCCTCGCGAGCCGGCTTGAGAAAGTCGCGGGGATCGAACTTCTCGGGGCTCTCCCAGAGCACCTTGCGGACGGCACCGGTGATCGCCATGCGGCAGTCGGTGTCGACGTTGATCTTCCGCACGCCGTGCTTGATGCCGCGCTGGATCTCCTCGACGGGCACGCCCCAGGTCTGCGGCATCTTGCCGCCAAACGCGTTGATGATGTCCTGCAGTTCCTGGGGTACGCTCGACGAGCCGTGCATCACAAGGTGGCAGTTGGGGAGTCGCCGGTGGATCTCTTCGATCTGCTTCATTGCCAGCACCTCGCCGTCGGGCTTGCGAGTGAACTTGTAGGCACCGTGGCTGGTGCCGATGGCGACGGCCAGCGCGTC
Source organism: bacterium (assembly GCA_009919365.1). Next base: position 452 of record RGBZ01000303.1, on the reverse strand, counting down.
GACGCCGGTGTCGGCCACGAACGAGGCGGCCTCGGCGGGATCGGTGAGCAACTGATCGTGCGAGAGTTGACCCTCGGCGCCGTGGCCGTCCTCCGCCTCCCCGTGGCCGCTCTCCAGCGAACCGAGGCAGCCGAGTTCACCCTCCACCGACACGCCCCGCGCGTGGGCCATCTTCACGACATCCTTCGTCACCTTGACGTTGTAGTCGTAGTCGGCCGGCGTCTTGCCATCCTCCTTGAGCGACCCGTCCATCATCACACTCGTAAAGCCGTTGTCGATCGCGCTGACGCACGTGGCGGTCGAGTTGCCATGGTCCTGGTGCATCGCGATCGGAATCCACGGATAGAGCTCGGCGGCGGCGAGCATCAGGTGGCGGAGGTAGTTGTCCTGGCTGAAGCTCCGGGCGCCCCGCGACGCCTGAACGATCACCGGCGACTCCGTCTCCTTGGCCG
>RGBZ01000302.1 GCA_009919365.1 bacterium | reverse complement strand
CACTTCCCAGTGCGCCCGACCGGTCGGCACGGTGAACGCCGACGGCACGGTGAACCACGTCGCGCCCTCGGCCGCCATGCGACGAAAGAGCTCGGGAAATCGCAAGTCGTAACAGACCGCAAGACCCAAACGGCCGTGGGGCGTATCGACCACGCGTATGGCATCACCGGGCGCGATGTAGCGCGACTCGCGGTGACTCTCGCTGTTGCCCGGCACGTCGACGTCGAACAAATGCATCTTGTCGTAGCGCGCGACCTGACGCCCCTCGGCATCGAACACCAGCGACGCGGCCGCAACCCGCTCCTCGCCCGCGATCGCCATCGGCATCGTGCCGGCGACGATCCACAGGCGCAGCTCGCGCGCGAGCCGCACGAGCGTCGACTGGATGGGTCCTGCACCCTCGGGCTCGGCGACGGCGAGCTTGTCGCGATCGCGCAAACCCATGAAGGCGAAATTCTCGGGCAGCACCGCAAGGCTCGCGCCGCCCGCGGCCGCCTCGCGCAGCAAGCGCTCGGCAGTCTGCAGATTGCGGGCGACGTCGTCGCCGGAAGTCATTTGTACCGCGGCGATGCTCATACGAGCACCACGTCGTAGCGATCGATGGCGTACAAGACCCGCAAGCGCACGCGCGAGAGCCTCGAGCATCTGCTGTGCGAGGTGTGTCCGGTGTGCGAAGGGCACGGCTCCGTGCGTTCGATCGAAACCGTCTGCCAGGACATCTTCCGCGAACTGCAGCGCCAGGCGCGCCAGTTCGACAGCCGCGAGCTCCTGGTGCTCGCGCATCAGGGCCTCGAGATCGGGCAGTGTGGGTTCCTGCACTTTTACGACGGGCTCAGACATAGCCACCCTCCCTTTGGTTGTTATATTGTTCTGCTTTGATTAAATGCGTTTTCATCATATTAACCTGCTTTGTGACATGATGATGCAATGAATTTCAAATTTTGTCTGCAACCTTCGGAGGCCCCCTTGATGCGAATTTGTGCAAAAATGCGCTGTTTTTCTTCGCTTCTGCTTGTTTTGGCGCTTGCGGGCTGCCAATCCGCGGGTCC
>RGBZ01000301.1 GCA_009919365.1 bacterium | reverse complement strand
GTAATCGCTCCAACGCTCCATTCGGAACCGGGCGAGGTGTAGGCGAGCGCGTCAGCAGGGAGTGTTGCAAGCACTGTGAACATCTGCGTGTTCGCCCAGGCCATGTGCTTCAGGGTGCGGTTCAAGGTGATGTTTTCCATGGCGGGAGGGTAGCCGAGCGCGATCGGGTTGGGCTAGCGAGCGAGTGATCGCCGCAGGGCGAGAACGACGGCAGAGAGGGCGACTGCGGCGAGCGACGCGATCAAGACGCCGATCTTTGCAGCGCCGAGCGACTCTTCGTTGGCAAAGGCCAGTTCGCTGATGAGGAGTGAAACGGTGAAGCCGATCCCTCCAAGCGCGCCAACGAGGGCGATGTCGATCCAACGTATGCCCGCCGAGAGCTTCGCCCCCAGCGCGGTCGCGAGCCGGGCGGCGAGAAGGATGCCGATTGGCTTACCCACAACGAGGCCAACGAGTACCCCCAACAGAATTGGTGAACCGGTCACCGCCCCGAGATCGATGGAGCGAAGGTCAACCGCAGCGGCAAAGAGGGCGAAGAGTGGCACGGCGATCGCCGCACTGATCGGATGGAAGCGTTCCGTTGCGCGGTCGACGGGCGCATCCTGCTCGCCAGGATCTCTCTTGACCCGCATCAGCAAGCCGAGGGCAACGCCCGCGATTGTTGGATGAACCCCAGCGCTGTGCACGGCGTACCAGGTGCCAAGTGCAAGTGGCACATAGATGAGCGGTGAAGAGATGCGTCGCTGCTGCGCGATCGCAAAGAGCGCCAACAGCACCGCCGCGACAGCGAGCCACTCCACGTGCAGGCTCGCGGAGTAGAAGAGGGCGATCACAAGGATGGCTCCGAGATCGTCGACCACCGCCAGAGTCAGAAGGAACGTTCGAACGCCCGAAGGGAGTCCGCGACCGAGCACGGCCAACACTGCGAGGGCGAAGGCGATATCTGTTGCCATGGGAATACCCCAACCGCCGAGCGCATCAGCGGAACCACCTTGATTGATTGCGACATACAGGAGCGCGGGAACGATCATCCCGCCGAGTGCCGCCGCCACCGG
>RGBZ01000031.1 GCA_009919365.1 bacterium | reverse complement strand
GAACTCGTGCAGGACATCAACGCAGGAGTAGATGGATCGTGGGCGGGGGACTTTACCCTCTTCGGTGACTACCTGTACTTCTCGGCTACGGATGCCACGCACGGTTCTGAGCTCTGGCGCACCAACGGCACCACAACCGAACTCGTGCAGGACATCAACCCTGGTGCGGGTTCCTCGAACCCCTACTCGTATACGGTCCTCGGCGATTACCTCTACTTCCAGGCATACAGCCCCGCAACGGGCCTAGAACTCTGGCGCACTGATGGCGTTACAACCACACTCCTGCACGACATCAATCCTGGGGCAGCCGATTCCGGGGCGAGTGGTTTCACCCTCCTGAATGGCTACCTCTACTTCATGGCGAATGACGGTGTAAACGGCATGGAGCTCTGGCGCCTGAACTAACGTACGGTCGCGCGATTCACCGTGGCGTGTATTGTGCAGCAATGTCCTCAGCACCTCTCGGTTTTGCGCGCAAACATCCACGGCTGGGGGCTGCCCTTGGCGCGCTAGCGATCTCACAATCGTCAACACTGGCGAAACTTTCGGGCGGCACCCCCGCTGTCGTAACCCTCTTCCGCGGTGCAATCTCACTCCCGTTTCTCTGGTTTATCGCACGACGTGAGGGACATATAGCAAGTCGGCGCGATCGACTCCTCGCTTTCTGCGCCGGCGCGCTCTTCGCTCTTGACCTGCAGTGCTTCCATATCTCGATACCGCTACTCGGCGTGGGGTTAGCAACGGTCGTGCCGAATGCACAGGTCTTCATCGTCGGCATCTATGCCGCAATGGCGGGGGAGCGCACCCCAGGGCGGGCCGTTGCAGCAATCCCATTTGCCTTCCTTGGGCTCCTCCTTCTCGCGCGGGTCCTTGATCCCTTCTCAGGTGCACTGAACGTTTCGGCTGGGAGTGACCCCGCGCTTGGTGTGCTCTGGGGCCTTGGGGCAGCAAGCTTCTACGGTCTCTACCTCGTGATCACACGCCGCATCTCTTCGGGCTCAAGCGCCGTCGGGCCGTTCGGCATGTTGCGTGACGCGGCGATCGGCACAATCGCGGTGTCAGGGCTCCTCGCCCTCGCAGGGGGTACGTTGCTCCCACCTGATCTTTGGCCGGGGGTCGGCTATCTCGTGCTCCTCGCCCTCCTGTCGCAGGTGCTCGGCTACCCGCTGATCAACGCCTCTATCCCACACCTCCCGAGTGTTGTTGGCTCGGTGCTCCTCTTTGTGCAGCCGCTGATGACCGTGATTGCGGGAGCGCTGATCTTCGGCGAGATCCCAGCCCCTGGTCAGCTGCTCGGCGCGGTCGTCCTCTTTTCGGGGGTGCTAGTCGCGGCGCGCCGCTAGGCGAAGCTGCGCAGCGTCAAGAGTCGTGCGGGATTCTCGACGGTGATCGTTTTGATCGTTGTCGCGTTGACGCCCGCAGCAGCCAGACGTGGCAAGAAGCTCTTCTGCAGATAGGTGTAACCGTTGCCGCCGTAGGAGGCAAGCTGCGAGTCGTGGCAGACATCTTGGCTCAGCAAGATCTGTTTCTCGAATCCTTCGTTCAGGAGTGTGGTGATCAGCTCGAGCACTTTCGGCTCACCTGCGCGTTCAAGCGGCGTGAAGCTCATCCCCAAGAAATCGGCTTCAACGTGTGCGCCTCGGCGAACGATCTCGCGCCAGTGTTCGATGCGCGGATGCGAGTCGCAGTGACCAATCACGATGCGCGCCGGGTCGAGCCCTTCCTCTTCAAGGATCGCCAGTTGCGCCAAGCCAACATCGCTCTGTACGGCATGGGTGGTGACTGACGCGCCGGTGCGGAGTGCGGCACGAGCAGCGGCGCGGAAGACGCGTTCTTCTTGTGCGGTGACCCACGGTTTGTCGGTGCCGATCTCGCCGATGATCCCTGGCCGTACCGGACCGTTCACAAACTCTTGCACGATCTCGTCGGCGAGATCGTCAATGGAACGGCGATCGATGCGCGCCTCAGCGGGGTAGTACGCCTGGCGGTACCAGCCGGCCCCGGCCACGATGTGCAACCCGGTCGCCTGTGAAAGGCGGGCTAGTCGCGTCAGGTCTCGGCCGATGCCGATGGGGGTCACATCGACCAGGGTTCCGCCGCCGAGTGCCTTGTAGGCGGCCAGCTCCTCATTGATACGGGGCTCGTCGCCGATCAACTCCCAGTAGTCCCAGCGGTTTTCGATCCACCAGAGGCTGCACTTGGTGTGCTCGTGGGGGAGGGTAAAGCCGAGGTCGCCAGGAGCGACGGGACCGAGGACCGTTTGGACCTGACCGGGGGTGGCACGGCTGCTCATGGGGGCATCCTAGGTCCTCCGCAGCCCGCGCAACCTCTTGGCAGCACGCTGGGGAGCGTGGGATCATCGCTCCTAAGGCGCCGAGGTGGCCCGCTGGGCCTGCCCCGCCGGAATTTGTGAGGTAGAGACGAGATGAAGATCAAGTCGACACTCCTGGCGCTCCTAGCGGGTGCCGCAATCGTGGTCGGAGCCTGTGGTGGCTCGACCGCAAGTCCAAGCGCCAGCGCTGCAGCAGGCACGGGCTGTGAGAAGGCGATCGCCGCTGGCGAGCCAACCACCACGCTGCTCGGCAAGATCTGCGCCGCCGGCGTCATCAAGATCGCGACCGACCCAGCCTACCCACCATATTCCGAGCTGAATGCAGCCGGCGAGTATGTGGGCTTCGACTCAGACACCGCTCGTGAGACGGCCAAGCGCCTCGGCGTCACCGTTGAGTGGGTCACCCCTGACTGGGCTGCAATCACCGCCGGTAACTGGGGCGGACGATGGGACATCTCCATCGGTTCGATGACCCAGACAGAGGATCGTGCCAAGGTGGTCGACTTCCTCGAGCCGTACTTCTATGAGGCGGGGTATCTCATCGTTCCAACCGATTCGGCGATCACCTCGGTCGCTGACCTGGCTGGCAAGACGATCTGTGCCGGTGAGAGCACCACGCACGCCACGTGGATTGAGGGCGGATTCGCCAACAGCACCGTGGTTGATGTGTTCAATCAGGCGCCAGCGGGTGCCGTGTTGAAGACCTATCCAACCGACTACAACTGCATCGAGGCGTACCTCGCGGGCCGCACCGATGACTGGGATGCCATGGCACAGAGCCGTGAGTTCATTGAGAACGCGATCAAGAATTCCGACGGGAAGCTGAAGTTCCTCTCCGAGGAGGCAAACTTCGCCGGACGAATCTCGTTTGCGCTTGACAAGTCGGGCCCCGACACCGCATCCGCAATCGTTGCGATCAACGAGATCTGGTTGGGCGGCACTCCTAGCGCTGCTCGCAGCGTTCGTCTTCGTCTCTCTCAACGTAGAAATTGACTTCCTGACGCGAGCTACCCCATTCATCATCGAGGGCATCTGGATCACCCTCGCCGTCTCTTCAGCATCGATCGTTCTGGCAACACTCCTAGCCGCGCTCGGCGCGCTCGGTCGTCTCTCCAGTAACGCCGTCGTCAACGCCTTCGCTTCGTTCTATGTGAGCTTTTTCCGCGGTACGCCGCTCATCTTGCAGCTGCTTGTTTGGTACTTGGCACTACCACAGGTCGGCATCATTCTTGATCCAATCTTCTGTGCCATTGGCGCCCTCGGCATGAACTACGGCGCCTACATGACCGAAATCTTCCGCGCCGGCATCCAGGCGGTTCCGCTCGGTCAGCGCGAAGCCGCCGCCGCGCTCGGCATGTCTGGAGGCACCGCCTTCCGCCGGATCATCGCGCCACAGGCGTTCCGCATCATCGTGCCGGCCATCGGCAACGATTTTGTCGCAATGTTGAAGGACTCCGCTCTCGCCTCAACCGTCGCACTGCACGAGATTGTGTGGCGCGCGCGAAACATTGGCCAGAAGGAGTTCAAGACGCTGCAAACCTTCATCATTGCAGCAATGATTTATTGGACGCTCACCATCGTCTTTACCGCGGTGCAGAATCGTATTGAATCCCGCCTTGCCGCGGGCGACCGCAACAAGGCGGTGAAGGGATGAGCGACATGAAGAACCTGTCAACGACTCCTGCCGTTCATGTGCTCCACCCTGCTGAGAAGCCAGGGATTCTTGTGAAGCCTGGCGCCGAGCCGGTACTCAAGGCAACGAACGTCACGAAGTGGTTTGGTGAGAACCATGTGCTGCGCGGCGCTTCGATCACCGTGTGGCCAGGCGAGACCGTCTGCATCTTGGGCCGCTCTGGCTCCGGGAAGAGCACCTTCCTGCGCAGCTTGAACTTCCTTGAAGATCCGACTGATGGCACTGTGGAGATTGACGGCGTGATCGTTGGTGCTGACCCTTTCCACACGGAGGGGAGGGAGCGGCAGGAGCGCATTCGCGAGGTGCGCATGCGCGCTGGAATGGTCTTCCAGGAGTTCAATCTTTTCCCGCACCTCAGCGTGCTCGAGAACTGCGTAGAGGCGCCAGTCCACGTGAAGGGGATGGCGCGCAAAGAGGCCGAGGCGATCGCCGAGAAGTATCTTGCCAAGGTTGGTCTGCTGGAGAAGCGCGACGAGTATCCATCGCGACTATCTGGCGGCCAGCGCCAGCGCGTGGCCATTGCGCGCGCACTCACGATGCAACCGAAGGTGCTCCTGTTCGACGAGCCAACATCGGCGCTCGACCCAACGTTGGTGGGCGAGGTGCTCAAGGTCATGGCCGACCTCGCGCATGAAGGTCGCACCATGATTGTGGTCACCCACGAGATGGACTTTGCGCATGAGGCGGCCGACCGCGTCTACTACATGGATAAGGGCGAGTTCGCCGAGGTTGGACCACCAGAGCAGGTGATCGACGCGCCGAAGGATCCACGCACTAAGGAGTTCCTCTCGCGCTTCCGAACCCTCGGCGCAAAGAAGTAGCCATGGCGGGCGGCGCACCCGACCTGCTGGTGGTTGGCGGCGGTGTCTGGGGCACATGGACCGCGCTGCACGCGCGTCGACTTGGCGCAACCGTTCAGCTGATCGAAGAGCGCGAGCCTGGCGGCCCCAAAACCACCTCCGGCGATTACAGCCGCATCATTCGTCACTCGCATGGCGAGGATGCGCTGCTGATGGGCTGGACGCAGCGCGCTCTGGTCGCCTGGAAGGAGCTTGGCGAAGCTGCTGGCGAGCAGATCTTTGTGGAGAGTGGTGTTGCCTGGTTCGTGTCGGGTGACGGGATCTGGGAGGCGCACTCAGAGCAGCGCATGCGCGAGGCAGGCGTACCGTGCGAACGCATCACCCCAGAAGAGGCACTGCACCGCTGGCCCGCACTCGGCACTGAAGGTCTGACCTCCGTTCTCTATGAGCCGACCGCCGGCCTCTTGCGCGCGGGGAACGGCGTACGCGCAGCGGCGCGCATGTTGGAACGTGAGGGCGGCATGATTACGCGCGGTCGTGCAACGCCTGCCGCCGATGGCAGCGCGCTCGACGCGAGCGGCGCACCAGTCGCCGCCGGTGCAACCGTGTGGGCGGCGGGGCCATGGCTCCCCGAACTCTTCCCACGGCTCGTTGGTGCTGATGCCGAGGCATCGATTGCTCCGGTGCGCCGCGACGCGATCTACTTCGACGCGCCGAACATGGGCGTCGGTGAGATCCCGACCTGGATCGACGAGGGACTTGCCGTCTGGGGTATCCCAAACGATCAGGGCCACGGCGTGAAGGTTGGCCCAGAGTTTGATGCGGGGAACTTCGATCCGAGCGTCTGGCCCGACGAGGCGCATCCAACCTCGATCGCGCGTGCGCGTGAGTGTGCGGTGCGCTTCCCTGCTCTGAAGAGCGCGCCGATCAAGGAGACGCGCGCCTGCCAGCACGAACGCACCAAGAGCGGCCACTACGTCCTTGATCGGCACCCCGAGAACCCTGCGGTCTGGCTCGCCGGCGGTGGATCAGGGCACGGCTATAAGCAGGGGCCGATGGTGGGGGAGCTGATGGCACGCGCCGCACTGAATCACAACCCAGTGCAACTACCAGACCGACGCTTCAAGCTGCACGATCGCAGCGAGGGACCCTCAAGCCCGATGGGAGAGATGGGACTCGCCTAGCCCCGAGCGCCGCTCAGCGCGGCGTCGTCTCGGAGGCGAGGAACTCGCGGACGAGCGACTGGAAGTGATGTACCCCATTCTCGCGGAGTGCTGAGAAACGCCCCGAGGTGTAGGCGCTCGACTTCAGGCCCCGCTGGACCTGCTCGCAGATCACGATGTCTTCCTGCTGGATCTGGTCGCTGAAGGCGATCCCCTGCTGCATTGACTCCCACCCTGGGCCGGTGCCCGGCGAGGCGAAGTACCACTCGAAGATGGTGAGGGTGCGGTTCGGCCCGAGTGGGATGACGAGGTTGAGCGAGAGGTTATCGGGGTAGAGGTTCAGCATCATGTTCGGGAAGCACCAGTAGTAGAGGGCGTCATCTTCGCCCTCGCCGCTGCGAATGAAGCGGCGATCCACGCCATGTACCTCACCCTCCTTCAGGTCGGGGATGTGATACCCCTCTAGGTAGTTGTCGACGTAGACCTTCCAGTTGCACTCCACGATGTAGTCGCGGCGCTCCACGAGCTGCATCTCGTCCATCGGGAATCCAGCGGCTGCAATCTCGCTCGGGATTGCGCCGAGGACCTCTTCGAGTGGTGGCGCATCGGCGCTCAGGTTGGCGAAGATGAATGGTCCGAAGACTGCGGTGCGCACGGGGATGAGGCCGAAGTCCTCTTTGCGGAACCCCTCGGTCTGATCCATCTCTGGGCAGTTCTTGAGTGCACCGTCGAGCCCGTAGGTCCAGCCGTGATAGCGGCACTGCAGGCTCTTGCGGTTCCCCTTGCTCAGCGCGACCTGGCCGGCACGGTGGCGGCAGACGTTGTGGAACCCAGAGATCGTGCCGTCGAGGCCGTGCACCAAGACGATCGGTTCGTCGAGGATGTTCGCCGGCACGAAGTCGCCCGGTCGCGTGAGGTCGGCGGTGCGCGCCACGATCTGCCAGGTGCGGCTGAAGATCGCCTCGCGCTCTCGCTCGTAGACCTCGGGCGAGAGGTACTCGTCGGCGGTGAGGGTGTGTGCCTCACCTGTGGGAATAGGGAAGCGGGCCGCCTGGGGGTCGCCGTGTGTTGGAGTCGTCACGCGGTTACTCCGCGGCGGCGGCGAGTTTCGCGGCGATGGCGGCACGGGCCGCCTGGCGATCACTGAAGTCGATTCCCTCCATGTCGCCCGGGGCGAGGCCGGCGGCCCAGCCGCGCGAGGTGCGCTTCCCGTCGGCGGCGTAGCGGTCGGCGACCATCAGGTCGAAGGCCTGCACGCTCGCCTCGAGTTCGGTGTATCGCCCAGGCGGCAACATGCTTGAGGCGGTGCCGCGCTGCTGCAGCTCGCACACGTGCCAGTCCTGGCGGTTCGTCATATCCCAGAAGCCGTGCGCGTCAGAGAAGTCGTAGTCGGGGAGCTTCATGGTGTCGGGGTGCAGGTACCAGTCGCACACGACGCGCGATCGACCTGGACCGAGTGGCTCGATCATGTGCACCATCAGGTAGTCAGGGTGCAGTGAGAGGAGCAGGTTCGGCCAAACGGCAAAGTACTGGATGCGCTTCGCATCGGTCTCGGTCATGCCGGTCAGCCACGGGCGCGAGTGCGATCCCTTGTCGAGTCCCATGGTGAGCGCCTCGCCGACGAGCGGCTGCCAGCCGCCCTTCCACCAGCCGCGCGCTGGAATGTCTTCACCAAGGTCGTACGGGGTGAGCGCGTTCAGCTGCGGGTGCACCCCTGGGCAGTGGTAGCACTCGGAGTAGTTCTCAACGAGGATCTTCCAATTCGCTGCGACGTCGTAGGTCTCGCGCTTGGCGAGTCGCAGCGGCGCAAAGTCAAAGCGCGCAAACACGTCGACGAGGTCATCGAGGTAGGTGAGGAGCGGCTCGGCCTCCTTGTCGAGGGTGAGGAAGACAAATCCCTGCCACGTCTCGCAGCGCAGCGGCACCAGGTCGTACTGGCCGGGGTCAAAGCGCTTCAAATCCTCGGTGTGCTTCGCCTTGAGCAGCTTGCCGTCGGGGCCGTAGACCCAGGCGTGATACGGGCAGACGATCTTCTTCGCCTCGCCGCAGTCTGGCTTACCGTCGGCTGGCCCCTCAATGAGCGTAGCGCCGCGGTGACGGCAGGCGTTGATGAAGGCGTGCAGCTTGTTGTCCTCGCCGCGCGAGATGATCACCTGCTCGCCGGCGAACTCCAAGAGTCGGTACGAGCCAATGTTCGGCGTCTCCTCTTCCCGACCGACGCAGCGCCACTCGTGGCGGAAGATCTCCCGCGACTCCCAGTCAAAGATTGCCTGGTCGTGGAAGACCTGCGGCGGGAACATGTCCGCCTCATCGAATGGTCGGCGCACGGCGGCAATGGCGGCCGAGTCGAGCGGCGCGGGGCGCTTTGCAACAATCATGCCGCTATGGTGCCACGCCGCAGGGCTATTTGAGCGGCGCGTTGAGGGTGTAGGCCCCTCCGCTGCGGTCGGTGACCGTGATGGAGACCAGCCCTTCGCGGTTGAGCGTTGCCTTGCCCGTGCTCCCGGCGTCGTCGCTCAAGGCGAGGCTGCCGTACGCCCGCACGGTCGTCCCCCGGAGCGAGGGGGCGAGCTCAGTGGTGACCGTCCCTCGGGCGTCGCCGCGCCAAGCGAGGAGTGGTGTGCCTCGCTCTCGCGTCGTTTCAAACGAGAACTGCGACGGTGCCGCCATGCCGAGACCCCGCAAGCCAACCGTTGTGCCAAGGATTCGCTCGTTGCCGACGAATCGGCCGATCCCCTCAACCTCGGCGGTGATCTCTGCGGCGAGATCGCCGCGCGCACCCACGGACCGTGCGGTGATGACCGATGTGGTCTCTCGGTCTTGTTCCGTAGCGATCCGCTCGCTTGAGAAGCTCGGTTGTCGATA
>RGBZ01000004.1 GCA_009919365.1 bacterium | reverse complement strand
CTCTCGGCACCGATTCGTGATCGATTCCCGCTGCGCGTCCGGCTTGCTCGGCCGAACACGCCGTTGGCTGCACTTCCTCGAGGCGAACTCTCAACGCTCGCGGCTCGCGAGCGCGCGACGTCGGTGCGGGCTGCCCTGGCACGGCTGACTGCTCGCCCAAACGAGATGACCCGCGCGACACGCCGCGCCGTTGAGGGAATCGGCGTGCGCGCGTGGAGTCAGATCGAACGAGTCGCGATCGTGGTGGCGCTTCTCGACGGGCGCGATGTAGCCAACGAGGCCGATGTGGCCGAGGCGATCCATCTGCACGGAGATCGTTGGTGAGCGCGGTCATGCTCTACCCGGGAGACGTGCGAATCCCTGAGCGCCGCTGTGAGCCGCTTGGGCTAGCCCCCGATGCAGATCGGCGCCGCCCACTCTGGGCGCTGGGCCGCGTTGAGGTGCTCCAGAGGCCAGCGATTGGCATCGTTGGCACCCGGCGCCCCTCGCCCCACGGCGCGGCAGCGGCACGGCGCATCGCCGCTGAGGTGGCCAGAGCTGGCTGGTGCGTTGTCTCCGGGCTCGCCCTGGGGATCGACGAGGTGGCCCATTTGGCCGCCGTAGAGGCGGGAGGGGAGACGATTGCGGTACTTCCGAGTCCCGCCCCGCTCGGACTCCGCTACGGCGCGCGGCGCCTGGCCGAGCAGATTGCCGAGGTGGGCCTCCTTCTCTCTGATCGCCCCGTCGGCACGCCCCCTGCCGCCTGGAGCTTCGCCGCCCGGAATCACCTGTTGGCGGCCCTTTGTGACGGGCTCATCGTGGTTGAGGCACCAGAGGGCTCTGGGGCGCTCATTACCGCCGAATCGGCCGCAGGATTCGGTCTCCCCGTCGGCATCGTCAGTGCCCCATACGATGCAGAGACAGCGGCAGGGGGTCTCCGATGGCTCCAGAGAGCGAAGGAGTTGTCTTTGCGTCTCACGGAAGAGCGCGCACCCGTGCTTGTTTCTGGAGTTTCGGACCTACGCGCGTGGCTTGCTGTCTGTGCGCTGTCCTTGCAGAGTCAGGTTGACGTTCCCGAGCGTGAGCCGTCAGTTGCGACAGGCGCTGTTGAGGCTGGGGCATCTGGTTTGCAGCGCCAAATCCTCGAGAGGCTTGATGCGGCTGGTGCTGAAGGGGTCGTCGAAGGTGATCTGAGCGACCTCATGCAGGAGCTTCCCGGGGCGCTGGTGGCCGCCCTGACCCTCTTGAGCCTGCGCGGGCTCATTGAGCAGCGCGGCGGGCGTTGGCGGCGCGTTCTGGGGGCGGTGCTACGCTCTCGCCCATGACAAAGGCAGCCACCAACCTCGTAATCGTCGAGTCGCCGGCCAAGGCCCAGACGATTGAGCGGTATCTCGGCCCCGACTACACCGTGCTCGCCTCCTATGGGCACATTCGGGATCTCCCCCAGAAGACGAAGAAGGGGAGCATGGCAGTTGACGTCGAGAACGGTTTCACTCCCGTGTACGAGATCATTGAGGACAAGCAGAAGCGCCTGGATGACATCACTCGTGCCGCGAAGAAGGCAACCTCCGTCTGGCTGGCAACCGACCTTGACCGCGAAGGGGAGGCGATCGCCTGGCACGTGGCGGAGGCACTTGGCATCCCAGAGGCGGATCGCCACCGAGTCACCTTCAGTGAGATCACGAAGGGGGCCATCCTCGAGGCGTTCGCCCATCCCCGCGCAATCAACCTTGACCTGGTTAACGCCCAACAGGCGCGCCGCATCCTAGATCGCCTCGTGGGGTATCGCCTCTCGCCGCTCCTCTCGCGCCTGGTCAAACCGAAGCTCTCAGCCGGGCGAGTGCAGTCGGTGGCCCTCCGGCTGGTTGTGGAGCGAGAGCGCGCCATCCGCGCCTTCATTCCACGCCACTACACCACCGTCGAGATCGGGATCCGACCAGCCACCGCGAGCGACCTGATCGTTCCAGCCACCCTCATCGGCGAGAAGGGGGAGGTTCTCGAGCTCGATCCTGAGGTAGCAGCGGCAGCAGTCGCTCGGCTGGATGGTGCTGACGCGGTTGTCGCAGAGCGCAGCGAGGGGACGCGTAAACAGCGCCCCGTTCCGCCGTTTACCACCTCTACGCTGCAGCAGGAGGCGGGTCGCAAGCACGGCTTCCGCTCACGCGTCACGATGCAACTCGCCCAGAAGCTCTACGAAGGCGTGGAGATCGGCGGTGAGCGCACCGGTCTCATTACGTACATGCGTACTGATTCGCCAACGCTGAGCCAACAGGCTATCAGCGACGCGGCGGCGGTAATCCGCGAACGATTCGGTCCAGAGATGCTTGTTGAAGGCGGTCGTCAATACGCTTCGAAGTCAAAGAACGCCCAAGAGGCCCACGAAGCGATTCGTCCAACGAATCTCGCCCTTACCCCCGAACTCGCCGCGCCGTACATCGACGAACGCGAGCTGAAGGTCTACACGTTGATCTGGCGCCGCACGATCGCATCGCAGATGCCGGACAAGATCTCGGCATCCACAACGCTGATTTGGAACGCAGGCAGCGATCGCCTTAAAACAGTTGCGACGCGAACACTGGAGCCAGGCTTCACCGCGGTCTATCTCGAAGGCCGCGATGACGAAGACGAAGATGCTGAGGCGAAGGTTCCTGATCTGCCAGAGGGCTCGAAGGGGAGCGTTGCCACAGTAGAGGGCGTTCCGCACGCAACGAAGCCTGAGCCGCGCTTTACTGAACCTACGCTCGTGAAGGAGCTAGAGAAGCATGGCATCGGCCGACCATCAACCTACGCCGCCATCATCGAGCGAATTCAAGAGCGCGAATATGTCGACCGCGACAAGGACAATCGCCTCCGTGCGACGCGACTCGGCGAAACGGTGTGTGATCTACTCACCACTCACTTTGCAACCTTCGTTGATCTTGGCTTCACGGCCGGCATGGAAGAGGAGCTGGACGCCGTTGCGGAAGGGCGCGCAAACTGGCGCGATGTGCTGCAGAAGTTTTGGAGCACCTTTGATCCGCTCGTACTTGAGAAGGCGCAGTCGATCGGTGCAGGAGAGTTCCGCAACCGAGCCAGTGAAGAGAAGTGCTCCGAAGGGCATCCGATGGAGGAGCGCCTCGGCCGTTTCGGTTGGTATCTTGCCTGCACCCTCTACCCAGAACATGCAGAACGTAAGTCACTTTCAAAGGTGATTGGCGACGACACGCCGTCGGGCGACACGCCAACACTCGAAGGTGCGGGTCTCCCATGTCCGATGTGCGGCGCAGAGCACGGCGGCAAGATGGCGCAGCGTCGGAGCCGATTCGGCTGGTTCCTCGGGTGCGATCGCTATCCAGAGTGCAAATACATTCCGAAGGCTGAAGTTCCCGCAGAGTTCAAGTTGGAGTTTGATGCGCTCTGTCCTGTCTGCGGTGTGGAGCACGGTGGCAAGCTTGGCCCAAAGAAGAACAACAAGCGCGGAACCTACTTCTATTCGTGCAACCGCTATCCAGAGTGCAAGACCATTCGACCGCGCCCAACAGGTGCGACGCATGCCGAGTGCGGTGCCGTGATCGGTAAAGATGATGAGGGTGGCGTCTGCACCAAGTGCGGCGCGCGGGTAAACCTGCCAGAAATCGTAAGTCTTGGCTCGGTGATTGCCGGTGGCGAGCCAGATCCGCTTGCCTGGGTGCCGAAGCGTCCGCGGCGCGGCGCTGCTGCCGCCTCCGACGGTGGCGTAAAGAGCGCGACAAAGAGCAAGGCGAAGCCAAAGGAAAAAGTGAAAGCAAAGAGCAAGGCGAAGCCAAAGGCAAAGGCGAAAGGTAAGGATCCGGCGGCGCAGCCTGCCGCCGTTGAGTCGGTTGCGGAGGCGCCGGCTGAACAGGCGGAGGCGGTCTAATGGCTCGGGGCCGCGATCCGGCTCCCGCGGCGTCACTCTCTACCGCTGTGACTGACCCACGCATCGCCCCCTTCATCATGCATCTACGTGCACGTGCACTCTCCGCAGCAACGGAGCGCTCGTACCGTACGGCCGTAGTGCGTCTCGTTGCCTGGTACGACTCTGAGGGGATCGATTGGCGCACGCCAAGCCGAGCGGACCTGCGTCGCTACATCACACTCCTTAGTGAAGATGGCGAGCGCTCCACCGTGCAGCAGCGGCTCGCCGCGCTAGGCACCTTCTACCGATTCTGGGTTCGGCAGGGGAGTGTGACGAAAGATCCGCTGCGCGCACTCGCTCGACCGAAGCGCGAGAAGCGGCTCCCCGACGTTCTATCGCAAGCGCAGGTTGAACGGCTCATTGCGCAGGCGACGATCGGCACCTCAGCCGCGCTGGCGCTACGCGATACGGCGCTGATCGAACTGCTCTACGGCGCTGGGCTGCGCATTGCAGAAGTTGTGGCCATCAACGTCGCCGACCTGCAGCTCGGTCGCGGCGAGGTGAAAGTGACAGGGAAGGGTGACAAGCAGCGCGTTGCACTTTTTGGCGCGCCGTGCCGCCGCGCGCTCGAAGCGTACTTGTTGGACGGTCGACCAGCGCTCGCTGAACTCGCCGCGACCTCGGCCCCTGCTCTCTTCTTGAATCGGAACGGTGGAGCGCTTGGGGAACGCGGAGCCCGCGCACGACTCGACGACATTGCGCGTGCTGCAGGCCTTCCAGAAGCATTTCACCCCCACACGCTGCGTCACTCATTCGCTACGCACCTCCTTGATGGTGGTGCTGATCTGCGCGTGGTTCAGGAGCTCCTCGGACATGAGAGTCTCGGAACAACTCAGGTGTACACGCACGTATCAACCACACGTCTGCGCGGGCTCTATAAATCGGCGCACCCCCGGGCGCGGCGCGCTGGAGCCAAGCCATGAAGCGGCGGGCCGTTGCGCTCGTCGCGCCTGTGGTGCGGTCAAGTACTGCGCATAACAGTTCGGTTCTTGCTGCTGGCGCACTTGCATCGCGTATTGCCGGGTGGGCGCGCGTCACTGTGCTCATTGCAATCTTTGGAGCGACTGGGACCCTTGACCCATTTCTTGCCGCGTTCCGTATTCCTGACATCGTGTTCGCTCTGGTTGCTGCAGGTTCCATTGCGACCGTACTTGTGCCGCAGTTGAGCTCCCTCCTTGAGCGCGGCGAACAGCGACGAGCGCAACGCCTGCTCGGCTCCGTCTTCGTTTCCATGCTGCTCCTCCTCGGCTTCTTCTCACTTCTCGTGGTGCTTGGCGCAAGCGCGCTCAGCGCGCTCTTGGTTGGCGGACTCCCGAGCGCACAGCAGCGTGAGGCGGCAGATCTCAGCATCATCCTGCTCGTGGCCACGATTGCACTTGCGCTCTCCGCCATCTGCACCAGTGCCGCCGCTGCGCGATCTCGGTTTGGTGTCACCGCAATTACTGGCCTGGTATACAGCGCGGGCACGATCGCAGGGGCATTGATCGGCGGCCGAGCGGCTGGGGGCTACGGCCCAGCGTTCGGTACCGCCGCCGGCGCGATTGCTGTGCTGGCAATTGCGGCAACGGTGCTGCTGCGAAGCAACCTCCGCCCGGCCCGCCCGAACTTTCGTGACCCTCTCCTCCGCGTAGCGCTTCGCTCGCTGCTACCGCGCGTTGGCTCAGTTGTGTTGGTTCAGCTGCTGCTCGCGTATCTAGTCTCCCTCGCTGGAACCACTGGAGCAGGCGCGATCACCATCTGGTCCTACGCCTTCACCTTGTTGCAGGTGCCGCTCGCCTTGGTCACCTCTTCGATTGGCATTGCGATCCTTCCAAAAGTTGCAGCGCAGGCTGCACGCGGAAATCGCGCGGCGGTACGTACGCTGGCAACCTCCAGCATCGGGGCCGTCATTTGGATGATGGCGCCGATCGCCACGCTCGGCGCACTCTTCTCGTATGACGCTGTGCGGCTTGTTGTCGGCGGGACGATGGATAACGCCTCCGCGGCTGCGACGGCAGATCTGCTCCGCCTCCTGTTGATCGGTCTCGTTGCGCACGGTGTGATTTCGGTTGCCGTGCGCCTCTTCTATGGGCTACACGATACGGCGCGTCCCACCATTTCGGAGCTCGGTGGGAACCTTGTGATCTTCGCCCTGGCAACCCTCTGGGTGCCGCTCGCGGGGCTGACCGGCATCGCGACGGCGCTTCCGCTCGGCACGTGGATTGAGGCCGCCGCCTTGATCGCACTGCTCATTGCGCACAAGCAGGTGCTCAACGCCGTAACGGTTGCCAGCACCACCCTTTTTGCGCTCCTTGCCGCACTCCTCTCCGTCGGGCTTGCCGCCGTCATCACCTCGCCAGCTCTGGAGAGCGCTCGGATGGCGGGTGTTATCCCTGGTGCAGCAGTTGCTGCGCTCGGCACCGCCGTTGGGCTCGCGGCGTATGTCACCCTCACGATTCTGGCTCGGCGACGCGAGGCACTTCCGTTACTCCGCCGCATCGCCCCACTCGCGCCAGAGGGAGTTCGCGCGCTCCTCTTGCGCGCCGAGGATTCCGCATGACGATCAGCCGCATCGATCTGAGCTCCCCGGAGGCGCAACGCGCCTGGGATGCACGCGCCGTCGATGCGCCTGGTGGCGACGTGCACCAGGGGAGCGCCTGGCTGGCCTATCGCGCCAGCCTTGGGCGCGAGGCGATCGCGCTGGAGATTGATGGCGAACCACTCGGGATCCTGCTCAATCGTGCTCCGCTCTTCGGCCTCCCGAAGGGACATGCGCCGCGTGGGCCAGTCGCCCCATGGGGAGGAACGCTCGCTCAGGCCGTCGCTGTTGCGGAACGAATTCAGCACGCCGCCTCTTGGCTCGGAGCGGAGTGCGGACTCGTCACGCTGGATGCGGACCCGTGGCTACCTGCGGGCGAGGCGACCGAAGCCGCGTTCCGCAACGCCGGATTCCAAAAGTCCGACGAGATCTTTCCCAGCCAGCACACAATGCTTTTGCGCGCCAGCGCAAATGGAACATCGGAGGCCGACCTCGCTGAGGGGATCACCAAGAGCACGCGCCAACGCATCGCGCTCGCCGAGCGTGTCGGCTTCGCTGCCGAGCGGATCACGCACCTCACTCCTGCTCCTGAGCGCACAGCGCTCTGGGCAAACGTGCAGATCCTCCTCGAGGCAACAGCACAGCGAAAATCGTTCGCGCTCGGCTCATCCGCGGCCATGATTCGCTGGTGGGATCAACTCGTTGCGACGGAACGTGCTGAGCTCCTCGTCGTTCGCGGTGCTACCGGAGTGCTAGTCGCCTTCATCGTGATCTTGCGACACGGTGAACGGATTACGACCGACGCATCGGGTGACGATCCGATCTCGCGGAAGGAGACTCCTGGTGCCCTGGCGCTCTTACGTTGGACTGCGATCAAGATTGCTGCGGGGGAGCGCCGAATCACTGACCTTGGCGGCGTAGATGTTGTTGGGCAGCGGGATCTTCCCGTTGAGGGCGACGCAATGCATGGCCTCTACGCCCACAAGGCTTCGTTTGGGGCTGTCTGGACGCCTATGGCTGGCGCCCACCGCATTGTGCTCCGCCCGCGTGCGCTTCGTCTGCGCACGCTGCTCGGCCGGCTGAGAGGGGGTCGCTGATAATGGAACGGTCGCTCCGAGATCTTGCTGCGCGACTGCAGGAGCTGCAACTCCTGGCAGCCCCCGCACCAGCAGACATTACGATCACCTCGGCTCCCACACATGATTCGCGGCTGGTCACATCGGGGGGCATCTTCGTTGCAATCCCTGGGCGCACTAAAGATGGCGCAGCGTTTATCGCGAGCGCAGTTGATCGTGGTGCAGCCGCGGTCCTGTGCGAGCAGCAGGATGCTTCGAGCGTGCCGCTCATTCTGGTTCACGATGCGCGTGCCGCTCTTGCCGCTGCCGCAGCCTGGTGGGAGGGCGATCCAGCCGAAGAGCTCCTTGCGATCGGCGTTACGGGAACCGACGGCAAAACCACAACTGCAACCTTCCTCTCGACGGCGCTGACCGCTGCTGGACTGCGCACCGGGCTGATCTCCACCGCGATCGTGCGTGTCGGAGGCGCACAGCGAGCGGCCACGGCGCATCAGACCACACCAGAGGCTCCAGCGTTGCAGCGCGCGCTGCGCGAAATGGTGGAGGCGGGCGACGAAGCGGCTGTAGTGGAGAGCACGAGCCACGGCCTACAACTAGAGAGAGTCGGCGCGATCAATTTTGCGTCAGCGATCTATACGACCTTCTCAGCAGACCATCTCGACTTCCATGCGAACCTCGATGAGTATCGCGCCGCCAAGGCGAAGCTCGTGGCGCGAACCGTTGGGAGTGCGGCGAGTCACGCGCGCCAACTGCCGCGCGTGGTGGTGGTGCATGCGAGTGACCCAGCGGTGCAGCCGTTCGCCGACGCGGCGGAGGCAGCCGGGCTGCAGGTGGCGCGATTCGATGCCTACTCTGAGCACGAGGTGCTGATTAATGGAGTGAAGGCGGAGTTGCATCTCAGCATGCCTGGGCGGATCAATGCCGCGAATGCGGCCGCAGCACTCACCCTCGTTGCCGCGTGGGGTCTGCCACTCCCTCCAGCGATCGCCGCGGTTGAGGCAGAGGTCGGACCGCCAGGCCGCAGTCAGTTGATTCACGGCACACAGCCGTTCCGCGTCATCGTCGATTTCGCCCATACGGGACCATCGCTGACGGCGTCGGTCGCCGTAGCGCGCGAGCTGTGTGGCCCCACTGGGCGCCTGCTGCTGGTAACGGGAGCTGCGGGCGAGCGCGATCCTGGTCGACGGACAGATGTGGGGCGAGCGGCCACCGGCGCTGACTTGGTATGGATCGCCGATGAAGATCCGCGCGGGGAGAGCCCTGACCTCATCGCGGAGGCCATTCAGGCCGCGTTCCTCGCCGCGGCTCCACGCGCCGGCAGCAGGCTCGAGATCCTTCATGACCGTGCCGCCGCCATTCTTGCGGCGATCGGCGCCGCCCAAGCGGGTGACGTCGTGCTCCTAGCAGGGAAGGGTCATGAGCGAACCATTGAACGACAGGGCAGCGATGAGGACTGGGATGAGGCGGCGACAGCGCGGAGCGCGCTCTCGTCGCTCGGTTATTCTCCAAAACTATGAGCATCGAACCACAGCCAGTTGAGAAGAAATCGTTGGCCGCGCGACCGGTAGGTGACCCGATCGCGAAAGTCCGCGCCCTTGCGCGTCCGGTTGAATCCCTCCGCGTGGCGCTGCGCGACAAGGTTGCGTCAGGTATCGGTACGGCTGAGGCCGCTCGCCTTGTTGATGATGCCTTCCTCTTTGCCGTTGAGGCACACGGCACCCAGGTGCGTGCCTCAGGAGAGCCATATGTGACCCACCCCGCCGAGGCCGCGCTGATCCTTGCCGACCTTGGCCTAGATGCTGCAACGCTCGTGGCGGCACTTCTGCATGACGTGCCCGAGGACACCTCAGTTACCGCCGCTGAGATTGCAGAGCGCTTTGGCGACGAGGTCGGCACCCTCGTTGACGGGGTCACGAAGCTAAGCAAGTTCTCGGCGATGAGCGCGGAGGAACAGCACGCTGAGAACATTCGCAAGATGTTCCTTGCCATGGCACAAGATATTCGTGTCGTACTGATCAAGCTGGGCGATCGACTGCACAACATGCGCACGCTCGCAGCACTCCCAGCAGAGAAGCAACGGCGCATTGCACGGCAGACGCTCGAGATCTACGCGCCACTCGCGGAGCGGCTCGGAATTTGGCAGATGAAGTGGGAGCTCGAGGATCTCGCCTTCAAGGCACTGGAACCGGAGCGGTACCACGAGCTGGCTAGCATGGTTGCCCTGCGTCGCGACATGCGCGCTGAATACGTTCAGCGTGCCATTGCCGTGCTTAAGCCTGAACTTGAACGCGCCGGAATTGAGGCCGAATTCTCAGGCCGCGCGAAACATCTCTACTCAATTCACAAGAAGATGGCGCGCCGATCAAGCGACTTTTCGGAGATCTACGACGTCTACGCCATTCGTGTGATCGTGGAGAGCCTCCGCGACTGTTACGCCGCGCTCGGCGCGGTGCATAGTGTATGGCGACCGATTCCCAATCAGTTCGACGACTACATCGCCGTTCCGAAGAACAACCTCTATCAGAGCCTACACACCGCAGTGGTGGCACTCGACGGGCGTCCACTTGAGGTGCAGATCCGCACGCGGTCAATGCATGAGGTTGCCGAAGTTGGAATCGCCGCCCACTGGCGCTATAAGGATGGCACGCAGCCAGATGCCGCTTACGACGCGAAACTCGCCTGGCTGCGACAACTCCTCGAGTGGCAACGCGACGTAACCGACGCGTCAGAATTCCTTGAGGGGATTCGCTTGGACGTCTTCCAAGATCAGGTTTATGTCTTTACGCCGAAAGGTGACGTCAAGGAGCTCCCAGCGGGTGCGACTCCGCTCGACTTCGCCTATCTCGTGCACACGGACATCGGCCACCGTTGTATCGGCGCAAAGGTAAACAACCGATTGGTGCCTCTCGAGTATCGACTGAAGTCGGGCGACATCATTGAGGTGGTCACAGCGCGCGGGAAGCATGGGCCGAGTCGCGACTGGCTGAATGTGGCGACCACGCGACAGGCGCGTAACAAGATTCGCCAGTGGTTTAAGCATCAAGAGCGTGACGAGAACGTTCTGCACGGTCGTGAGTCCCTGGAGCGCGAGCTCCGTCGCCTTGCCCGTACGACCCTCGAGACTATCGGTCGCGATCGTCTTGAGGAGGTCGCGAAGCAGATGAACCAGGGGAGCGTTGAGGATCTCTACGCTGCGATCGGCTACGGCGCCGTTGGGTCACAGCAGGTGGTTTCGCGCCTCGGTGTCGCGTCCGACGACACGAAGTTACTCTTGCCGTTGAGTACCAGCCCTACAGCGATCGCCCCAGCTGAACGCACGGGTGGGATTCGCGTGAAGGGTGTGCCCGATCTTTTGACGCGATTCGGCCGCTGCTGTCGTCCGCTCCCAGGCGACCCCATTGTTGGATTCATTACCCGAGGCAAGGGGGTCACCGTGCACCTCGCAAGCTGCGACGCCTCTTCCTCTGCCCGAGAGGTGTCACGCCTCATCGACGTGGAGTGGGAGATGACTCCGGCCACTACAGAGAGCTACCCAGTGACGATTCGAATTGAGGGGCTTGATCGCACCGGTCTCTTGACGGAGATCACTCAGGTGGTCGCGGAGCAGAAGGTGAACATCTTGTCCGCTACTGTTCAGACATCAGGCCAAACGAATGCGGAGATGTTGATGACCCTTGCAGTTGGTTCCATTAGTGAACTGGCCCGTCTCATGGCTCGGCTCGAGCGTGTTCGGGGCGTGCGCAGCGTCTCACGGGAGCAGCATCAGTGAACACCTTCCAGTCTCCTCGCGGTCTGCGCGACCTGGTCGAACCACTCGCGTCAGCCCACGGTTGGGTAACAGATCGCGCCTGGGCTGTGGCTGATGCCGCTGGGTATGGGCGCATTGAGCTTCCGATCGCCGAAGAGAGCGCACTCTTTGAACGCGCCGTCGGTGGCACCTCTGACATTGTCGCAAAGGAGCTCTACCGGCTAGAGCCGCGCGGTGATGATTCCGTCACGTTGGCGCTTCGGCCCGAGGCTACCGCCGGCGCCGTTCGGGCCTATATCCAACACGGCATGCGCTCGCAGCCGCAGCCTGTACGCCTTGCGACGGTCGCTCAGCTCTTCCGCTACGACCGCCCACAGAAGGGGCGCTATCGCCAGTTCACGCAGTTTGATGTCGAGGCGATCGGTGACAGTGGACCCGGAATTGACCTTGAGGTGATTGAGTTGGGCGCCGCCTATCTGCGCGAACTTGGCCTCACGGACGTGCAGGTGCACTTGAACTCAGTCGGCTGCGCAACCTGCCGGCCTGCATACGTGGAGACGTTGCGCACGCACTTTGCGCCGATGGCGCACGAGTTGAGCGAGGTCGACCAGTCACGACTCGCCACCAACCCGCTCCGCCTACTCGATTCGAAAGAGCCTACAGCGGTCACGCGCGCCGCGAGCGCACCGCTCATTACGGATCACCTCTGCGCTGATTGCGCAGCGCATCACGCCGCGGTCACCGTCGGGCTGGCAACGATCGGCGTCACCGCTCAGGCCGCGCCGCGCCTTGTACGCGGCCTTGACTACTACACCCGCACCGCATGGGAATACCTCCTCCCCGGCGATCAGGGTCAGCAGGGGGCGCTGGGTGGCGGGGGTCGCTACGACGGCCTCGTTGAGCTGCTCGGCGGCACGCCAACGCCTGCGATCGGTTTCGCCATCGGTATCGACCGTGTGGTGCTTGCCCTCGAGGCGCGCGGACTCCTACGCGCAGACACCCGCGGCCCCGCGATTGTTGTTGCAGGCATTGAGCCTGAATCGGTAGCCGATCGTGTGGCGATCGCGAGCCAGCTGCGAGCCGCGGGGGCGAGCGCGCGGGCCGACGTCAGCACTCGCAAGATTGGGAAGCAGCTTGAGGGTGCCGTGCGCGATGGCGCGTTGGCGGTCATCATCGTCGAGCCAGATGGGCGCCTCACCTTGCGAGATCTCGTCAAGGCGAGCCAGGCGGAGCCAGCGGAGCGTGGCGGCGTGATCGCCGCAGCACTTCGGCTAGTGCAGAGTGAGGGGTAGGATGTCCGACGCCGCAAAACTGACGACGGGCCTTCGGAGCGACGTCTGTGGCGCACTGCGCGCGAGTGACGTCGGTCGGCGCGTGCGGCTCGCCGGTTGGATCCACCGCCGACGCGATCACGGCAGCCTCGTCTTCATCGATCTTCGTGACCGCTACGGCATCGTGCAGGTGGTCGTCGATGCGGCCGTCGCTCCCGATGCCCACGCCGCCCTCACCGACGCACGCAGCGAGTGGGTGATCGCCGTTGAGGGCACCGTTGCAGCGCGACGCGCAGGCACCGAGAACGAGAAGCTCGCCACTGGCGGGATTGAGGTTGCGGGCGAGAGCGTCACCGTGCTCTCGCAGGCCAAGACGCCACCCTTCTATATCAATGACACCGACGCTCCCGTCGACGAGAGCCTGCGGCTGAAGTACCGCTATCTTGACCTGCGCCGCGAACCGCTGCGTGACCGGATCCTTCTGCGCAGTGCCATGGTGCAGGCGATTCGCGAAGTGCACCACGAGCACGGCTTTGTTGAGGTGGAGACACCGATCCTGATCAAGTCGACCCCTGAGGGAGCTCGCGACTTCATCGTGCCGTCACGGCTACAGCAGGGGAGTGTCTACGCGCTGCCACAGTCGCCGCAGCAGATGAAGCAGCTCCTGATGGTCGCGGGCTTCGACCGCTACTTCCAGATCGCCCGCTGCTTCCGTGATGAGGACCTCCGCGGCGACCGTCAGCCCGAGTTCACGCAGCTCGACATTGAGATGAGCTTTGTGGACGAGGCGAGCGTGCGTGCCTACGTCGAAGCGATGGTGATTGAGGTGACGAAGCGCATCCGACCCGATCGCCCAATTCAGCAACTGCCGCTCCCAACGTTTACCTACGACGAGGCGATGGAGCGCTACGGCTCCGACAAGCCCGACATTCGCTTCGCAATGGAGTTGATCGACCTTGGCACGGCGCTCTCAGAGAGCACCGGGTTCAAGGTGTTTGACGAGACACGCGCTAGCGGTGGGCGTATCCGCGCCATTCGCGTCGCTGGTCGCGGTGGGATCACTCGCTCTGATGTCGACGACCTGACCGAGCGCGCCAAGCGCTACGGCGCGAATGGGCTGGTGTGGATCGCGCTGCAGCCGGATGGCGAAATCCGCTCGCCGATCGCGAAGTTCCTTTCGCCAGAGGCGACCGCCGCGCTCTGGTCAGCAACGGGAGGCACAACCACGCATGCCGACGGCGATCTTCTGTTAATCGTCGCTGGGAAGCGTATCCTCTCGGCCGAAGTACTCGGTCGCCTGCGCGTTGAGGTTGCGCTTGAGCTCGGGCTCGCCGATCCGGATGTGCTCGCCTTCTGCTGGGTGCACCGCTTCCCGATGTATCAGTGGGAGTCGGAGTCGGGGCGATGGGATGCAACGCACAATCCATTCTCCGCACCGGTTCCTGAGCACCTCAACCTGCTCGCTACAACGTCGGGTGACCTTGCCAAGCGCAGCGAGGGCGATCCAGCGTCGGGAGCGCTCGCCCAGCAGTACGACATTGTGCTGAATGGCTGGGAACTTGGCGGCGGATCGATTCGTATCCACGATCGGGCGCTCCTAGAGCGCTCATTTGCTCTGATGGGCCATTCACTCGAAGATGCGCGGGCGAAGTTTGGTGCCCTGCTCGACGCATTTGAATACGGCGCGCCACCACACGGCGGCATCGCTATCGGCGTTGAGCGCTGGGCTGCGCTCCTCGCCGGTCAGATCAACATTCGCGAAGTGATGGCCTTCCCGAAGACGCAGTCGGGGAGCGACCTGATGCTCGAGGCACCATCGGAGCCGGATGCGAAGCAGTGGGCCGAACTCGGCCTCTCGGTGCGCCCGGCTAAGAGCTAGCGATCCTCAGCCTGGGAGCCACGCTGCTCCCACGGATCAACCACGCTGGTATCGGCCGGTGGCGCCTCGTAGGCGAGTGATGCACGACCGTCAGAGGGGCTAATCGCACCCTCATCGCCGCACTCCAGCTGCACTTCCGGTGCATTGGCATGATTGATTGGTGTCAGGCGAATCGGGCCGGCCTCGCCGTTTCGTGAGGCAACCAGCACCTGCTCACTCTGTCGGCCATGCCCTGCAATGAGCGCCGTAATCGTTTCGGGGTCAACTCCCGCGTGGCTTACGGGGAGCGTGATGACCGCCGTCGTCCCAGCGACCTCACCGAGTGCGGCAGCTGCCACAGCGGCGAACTGGGCCGAGGGGGTGGAGCGGCTCAAGGTTGGGGCAACTTCGCCCGAGGAGAGACCTGAGATAAGGATCGGATGTGCACCGCCAGACCAGGCGGCTTCGACCAGTCGCGAGAGCTCTGGGCGGGCGTCCCCAGGGGTCGTTGGGGTGCCTGAAATGATGATGTGCGCAGCGACGGTCATGCCCAGAAGTATACGGGTCGGCGAAGCGTGCGAGAATCTGCCGATGACCACAGCAAATCCACCCGCAGGTCTCGTCGCGCAAACCGGCATCCGCACGGTCGGTATCGTCGCGCACGTTGACCATGGCAAAACAACACTGGTCGACAGTCTCCTCCGCCAGAACGGCGCATTCCGAGCTAACGAAGAGCTTGTTGAGCGCGTCATGGACAGCGGCGACCTTGAACGGGAGAAGGGGATCACGATCCTCGCCAAGGAGACCGCCATCGACTTCAAGGGGGTCCGCGTCGTTATCGTTGACACCCCAGGGCACGCCGATTTCGGCGGCGAGGTAGAACGAAGCCTCCTCGCGGTGGACGCGGTGCTCCTCTTGGTGGACGCCTCCGAGGGTCCACTCCCGCAGACGCGCTACGTCCTCTCAAAGGCGCTGGCGCGATCACTCCCCGTGATCCTCGTCATCAACAAGATCGACCGCCCAGACGCGCGCATCAAGGAGGTGATCGACGAGGTTTACGAGCTCTTCCTCGACCTCGGTGCGAATGAGCAGCAGATCGACTTCCCCATCGTCTACACAAATGCGCGCGCCGGCACCGCCACGCGCGACATGGAGAAGCCTGGCACCGACCTGATCCCACTGCTGGACTGCGTGCTTGAGACTGCACCAGCACCGATGCATGAGCCTGGTCACTCTCTGCAGGTGCTGATCACCAACCTTGCAGCGAACGACTTTGTGGGCCGCATCGCTGTTGGGCGCATTCGCAACGGCGTTGTTCGTAAGGGGGCAAAGATCACCATCATTCGCGATGAGAGTGCCGTGACGGGTACCGTTACCAGCCTTACCCTGCCACAGGGGATTGAGCGCGTGGAGGTTCCAGAAGCCGGCCCTGGCGAAATTGTCGGCATTGCGGGACTCGCCGATGTCGAGATCGGCGAAACGATCACCGATCCTGCCGATCCGCGCCCACTGGAGCGACTCCATGTTGATCCGCCAACGTTGCAAATGACCTTCGGCGTCAACACCAGCCCGATCGGTGGCAAAGATGGGAAGTTCCTCACGTCGCGGCAGCTCAAGGCACGACTTGAAAAAGAGGTGCTTGGCAATCCTGCAATTGAAGTGAGCCCAACCGACTCAGGCGAAGCCTTCCAGGTGCGCGGCCGCGGCGAGCTTCAACTCGCAATCCTTGTGGAGCAGATGCGTCGCGAAGGCTTCGAGCTCGAGGTCTCTCGGCCTGAGGTGCTTATCCATCGAACGGAGAACGGCATCGAGGAGCCATTTGAACAGCTTACGATCGACGTGCCGGTTGACTTCGTCGGCGTGATCACTGGCATCATGGCTGAGCGTCGGGCGCGAATGGAGAACATCCAGCACGGCGCAGATGGTCGCGCTCGTGTCGACTTCCTGATTCCAACGCGCGGCCTGATCGGCGTCCGCGGACGCATCCTGACCGAGTTGGTGAAATTCCGCACCGCACCAACGGTTGCCTTATCTCTGACCGAACCGGCGTCACCACAGGCTACGCGCTCTACGGGATTCAGGAGCGCGGAGAGCTCTTCGTGAACGAGGGCGAGCAGACCTATGAGGGGCAGATCATTGGCGAGAGCGCCAAGCCTGGCGATATGGATGTGAACGCCGTCCGTGAGAAGAAGCTCACCAACATGCGCACCCACTCACACGACGAGGCGATTCGCTTGACCCCGCCGCGCCGTATGGCGCTCGAGAACGCCCTTGAGTTCATCGGTCCAGACGAGCTCATTGAGGTGACCCCTTCAGCGTTGCGCCTGCGCAAGCGCCTGCTCAACGAGAACGACCGACGCCGTGATGCGGGCCGCCGCGCCGAGATGCGGGAGTCCCAGTAGCCTTCGTCCGATGACGCCAACCCGACTCTTCCTAGATCATGCGGCCGGATCGCCGACGCTCCCAGAGGTCGTCGACTTGATGGCTGAGCTCCAGCGCGCTGGGATCGGCAATCCTAACGGCGGCCATACCGAAGCCCGACGGGCACGAGCGATCCTTGATGATGCGCGCGCTAGCCTCGCCGAAGATTTCAGCGCCGAGCCACGTCAGATCACCTTCACCGCGACTGCTTCTGAGGCGCTCGCCCTCGGCCTGCACTCCGCCTTGTCGCCAACTGTTTCGCTTGTCACGACGGCGGGGGAGCACCGTGGCGCTCGTGCCCTGGCGGCGCAGCACGCCGCCGCGGGCGGCACCGTCGAGCTGCTCGGCCTCGACCCACAGGGTGTGATGCAGGTTGCAGCGCTTCGCACTGATCACCCTGGAGCCGTAGGGCTCTTCGCACTCGCCTCGGGCGAGGTCGGCACGATCCAGCCGTGGGCGACGTTCGCCACCGCGTGGCGCACATCCGGCGGCGGCGCACTTGTGGTCGATGCGGTGCAGGCCGCCTATCACCGCACACTCGACCTCCAGGAGACCGGAGCGGCACACCTTGTTGTCGGCTCCGCCAAGGTCGGTGGACCATTCGGCATCGCCGCGCTGATCAGCGCACCCAATACCAAAGTGCGACCACTCATCGTTGGTGGCGGTCAGGAGCGCGGCCGTCGCGGCGGCACAGAGGCAGTTGTGCTTGCCGCTGGATTCGCCGCCGCGTATCGCGCGCACCGCCTCCAAGCTGCACAAACACGCCAGCACCTCGCCGCGCTCACCGACGCGTTCGACGATGCCCTCGGCTCACTCACTTCCCTCGGACTGGTGCCAACTGGCGCGCCATTCACGAGCGAGGCTCGCCTCGTTGGACACCGTTCATATGCCGCCGACTGGGCGCTCGGGGATGACCTCGTGGCGGCGCTGGACCATGCAGGAATCGCCGCCTCAACAGGCTCCGCGTGCATTAGCGGATCACGCGAGCCATCGGAGGCACTCCGGGCCATGGGGCACAGCGAGGCGGAGTCCCGTGGCGGCCTCCGTCTCACCTTTGGACGCACATCAACAGTGGAGGAGGCACGTCACGCCGCAGGGGTTGTGCGCTCTGTGTTAGAGCGCGTGCGCACGGCGGTGCCAGCATGACGTTGGTGACGACAGCACGTGGCGGACTCCCCACTGGCTGGCAGGCGGCACCTCAGGCAACTACGCCAGAGCGTGTCCTGGTTGCGCTTTCAGGTGGCGTTGACTCTTCGGTTGCCGCCGCACTCTTGGTTGAGGCAGGCCATGAAGTGGTCGGTGTGTGGATGCGACTTCACAACGCAGCCGATCAGCGCGACGGTCACCGCAAGAGCTGCTGCACCCTTGATGCCGCCGATGATGCGCGTCGCGTTGCCGATCATCTTGGTATCCCGTTTCATATTCAAAACCTTGAGCAGGAGTTTGCCGATGCGGTTCTGGAACCGTTCGTTGCGGCGTATCAGAGCGGTGAGACGCCAAGCCCTTGTGTTGGGTGCAACACCGCGGTGAAGTTCGGTGCGCTTGTTGGCAAGGGGAGCGCCCTCTTCGGCTGTGATGCCGTCGCGACTGGGCACTATGCACGTCGCGCTGTCTCTGATGACGGGCGCTCATGGCGACTGCGTGCCGCCGTCGACACGGAGAAGGATCAGACCTACTTCCTGCACGGACTCGACAGCGCTGCGATTGCGCGTGCGCGATTCCCGCTGGGCGGCTTGACGAAGCCTGAGGTGCGCGAGATCGCACGTTCGCGCGGCCTCGTCACGGCGGAGAAGCCCGAGAGTCAAGAGATCTGTTTCGTCCCCGACGGCGATTACCGCAGCCTATTGCGCGATCGTGGTGCCGCACGTGGTGCGGGCGAGGTCCTTGACGAGTCGGGCGCCGTCGTCGGAACGCATGCTGGAAGCGAAGGGTTCACCGTTGGGCAGCGCAGGGGTCTTCCAGGGAGTGGTGTTTCAGCGCGCTATGTCAGCTCGGTTGACCCCGTGACGAATCGGATCACCATTGCGCCACGTGCAGCACTTGATGTGCGCAACATCGCACTGGTTGAAGCGGCCACCCCAGAGGGCCCCATCAGTGATGGAGCGGAGGTCCAGGGCCTGGCGCGCATTCGACATCGCGGTGCGCTCGCCCAGGGCACGGTGACAGGTCTCGGTGGCGGAGCCGCAACGCTCGCGCTGAACGATCCGCTCTGGGCACCATCGCCAGGGCAGACGGTTGTGCTCTATGACGGGGAGACGCTCGTCGCTGGCGCGCGAATTGCCCGACCGCAACGCTCCGCATGATTGAACCGGCGCCGCTTCTCATCGCCCTCTCAGTCGGGGTGGCGCTGCTCGTTGGCAGGCTTCTCTCAGCGCGTGCATCCCTCCCGGTCGGGCTGCTGGGTGCGGTAGTTGGCGCCTTGATTTTGCAGGTAGCGGCCGAGCGGCTGCTTGGCGGTCTCTACCCTGTCGGCGGCACCGCCTGGCCGGCCCCGCTGGTCGGCGCGATCTTTGGCGAGCGGCTCACTGCACGAATTGCAACTGATTGGGATCGAGGGCAGCGCCCCTAAGGCGACGATCCCCTCGGGTACACTCCGAGCGTGGAACGCGATCCTCGAATCCCAACGCAGAGCGCCGCCGACCTTCGGTCTCGGTTCGTGGCGTTCTTCGAGGCGCGTGGACACACCCAGGTCCCGAGCGCTTCACTGGTTCCCGCTGGCGACGCCACCCTCCTCTTCACGAACTCCGGGATGGTGCAGTTCAAAGAGCTCTTCAGTGGCGCCGAGACTCGTTCGTATCGCCGTGCGGTTGACTACCAGCGCTGCCTCCGCGTTGCCGGGAAGCACAACGACTTTGAAGAGGTTGGCCGAACGCCGCGACACCACACCCTCTTTGAGATGCTCGGCTCCTGGTCGTTCGGCGACTACTTCAAGCGCGACGCGATCCTCTGGGCCTGGGAGTTCCTCACCGTCGAGGCGGGGATCCCCGCCGATCGCCTCGCTGTCACGGTCTACAGCGACGACCAAGAGTCGGCCGACATCTGGTTGAAGGAGGTTGGCGTTCCTGCTGATCGCCTCGCGCGCTGGGGCGACGTTGACAAGGGGAACGATGCGAACTTCTGGCGCATGGCGGAGACCGGCCCGTGTGGTCCCTGCTCCGAGATCCACTTCGATCGCGGCGCAGATCTCTCGTGTGGTGCTGACTGTCTGCCCGATCACTCCGAGCACTGCCCGCGTTGGCTTGAGGTGTGGAATCTCGTCTTCATGCAGTACGAGCAGCATCCCGATGGTCGACGCACCGAGCTCCCATTCAAGAGCGTTGATACGGGCATGGGCCTGGAGCGACTCGCCAGCGTTTCGCAGCAGGTGCTCTCCAACTACGACACCGACCTCTTCCTGCCGATCCATGCGGCAATGCGCACGATCACCAAGCACTCCATGGCGGAGTTTGACGCGCAGCGTTTCAGCTATCAGGTGATCGCCGATCACTCGCGCGCTGTGACGTTCTTGCTCGCCGACGGTGTGCGACCGGGGAATGAGGGACGTGGCTACGTCTTGCGCCGCATCATCCGCCGCGCAGTCCGCCATGCGCGACTGCTTGGCATCACCAAGCCATTCCTCGGCACCATTGCTCGCGAGGTTGTGGCAATCATGGGACCGTCGTATCCGTACCTGCGCGATGCAGAGTCGGCGATCCTTGAAGGGATCGAGCGCGAAGAGGCGCAGTTTGCGCGCACGCTCGATGCCGGCTCAAGCCTGCTCGGCGATGCACTCGTCGAACTCGGTGCAGGGGAGAGCGTCGTTGGCCGTCGCGCCGACGATCTGCCAGCGGCAAGCCCAGTGCTCGCTGGCGAAATCGCGTTCAAATTGCACGACACCTTCGGCTTTCCGATTGATCTCACCGTTGAGCTCGCCGCTGAGCGCGGTGTCGCTGTTGACCGCGCCGGTTTCGAGAGCGCCCTCGCCGAGCAGCGTGAACGCAGCCGCGGTGGCAAGAAGGCCGCCCTTGCGGAGATCGCTGTGATGACCGCCCTCTACGAAGAGATCTTGCGACGTGTCGGCGAGACTGAGTTCGTTGGCTACGAACATCTCGAAACTAAGAGCACTATCGTGGGACTCCTTCGCGATGGTGCCGAGGTCCCTGCGCTAGCGGCCGGGGAGGAGGGTCAACTGATTGTTGACCGGACCCCCTTCTACTCCGAGCGCGGTGGGCAGGTGGGCGACGCGGGGCAGATCCTTGATGCCCGTGGAACGCTCATCGCTGAAGTTAGCGATACGCAGCGCCCAGTCGGCGCACTCACGGTTCACTCTGTCAAAGCTGCAGCGGCTCTCAAGGTGGGCGATGCCGTCGCCTTGCGCGTGGATGCGGTTCGGCGCGCCGCCACGATGCGTAACCACACCGCGACACACGTGCTGCACCGGGCGATCCGCATTGTGGCGGGGGCAGAGGCGAAGCAGCGCGGCTCACTTGTGCATCCCGACTACCTACGCTTCGACTATCCCCTTGAGCGTTCACTCACACGAGATGAACGCGATCAGACTGAGGCCGAGGTTCGCCGCGCCATTCGCGAGGATATGGCGGTCGTCGTTGCACACATGAGCATGGGCGAGGCGGTCAAGGCTGGTGCCGATGCCTTCTTTGATGAGAAGTACGGCGAGGTCGTGCGCACCGTCCGCATGGAGGAGTACTCCCACGAACTCTGTGGTGGCACGCACTGTCGCGCCACCGGTCAGATTGGGAGCTTTGTGATCACGAGCGAGCGGAGCATTGGATCTGGCCTTCGCCGTATTGAGGCGCTCACGGGAGCGGCCGCTGACGAATTCCTACGACGGCAGTCACGCACCCTTGAGGCGAGCGCCGAGGCGGCGGGCGCCCAAGACCCCTACACCGTGCCGCAGCGCATCGCCGCCCTGCAGGCGGAGCTGAAGGAGGCGAAGCGTCGCGCGAAGGCTGGCGGCTCGGTCCGCATTGACCTTTCCGCTCTCGCTGCGCAGGCGACGAAGCAGGGTGAGATCTCACTCCTTGTGACGACGCTAGATGTTGAAGATGACGAGGCCCTGAAGGAGGCGGCGAAGCAGCTCCGCAAGCACATGGGGTCTGGCGTCCTTGCGCTCGTACGCCCTGCCGAAAGCCCGGAGATCTTCGTCTCCGTTGAGGGGAGTGCGGAGCATGACGCTGGTGCGCTCGCTGCCGCTGCGGCAACCGCACTCGGTGGGCGTGGAGGTGGGCGACCGGCGATGGGGCAAGGTCGAGGCGCCGTCGGTAGCAGCGCTGAAGAGGCGGCGAACGCGCTCGCCAAGGCAATCGGCGTTGCGGTGACACGTTCATGAGCGCTACGACGCCACGCCGCTCTCTTGGCATCGATCTCGGCGAACGCCGCATCGGTCTTGCCATTCGCGAAGACGTGGCAGCCCCGCGTGGGCTCCCAACGATGATGCGTCGACCTACCGCGTCAGCTGACGCCGAGCGACTACGCACCATCGCCGTCGAAGGGCGCGTGACGGAGCTTGTGGTGGGACTTCCACTGCACAGCGATGGCAACCTGAGCCCGCAGGCAACTGCCACGCTGCACTGGGCAACCGAGGTTGCCGAGGCGCTGCAGCTGCCGATCACCTTCGTTGACGAGCGCTACTCGTCGCAGCGCGCGGAAGCATCGCTCGGTCGAGCGGCGCGAGGGAGTAACGGTGGCGCACCAGGCCCAGCGCGACGTGAGGCGCGCCGCGCTGCCGTTGATCAAGAGGCGGCGCGACTGATCCTTGAAGATGCGCTCAATCCAGAACTGCTCATCGACCCGACCACGCTGGCCGTTGACGTGCGGGAGTCGGCCCGATGAGCCGAACGCCGATTGTGCGCGCTGTGGCTGGCCTACTGATAGTTGCGGTACTGCTCCGCGTCGCAGCCCCGCCACTCATTGGTGACACGCTGGTCTCGGCGGGTGTGCGCTCCCCAGGAATCGCCACGCTACCAATCATTAGTGACATCATTAAGGAGCGTCTCGGCACACGCACGACTGCTCCCGCCGGAAGCGATACCACCTTGGTGACTGTGGAGATTGCCTCAGGCACCGGGACCGCCGCCATCGCTAACCAACTGCTTGAGACTGGCCTGATCGCCGACGAGGTTGGCTTCATCTATGCGGTGCGTGCAGCTGGCCTTGACGGCAAACTACAGGCGGGAACGTTCAAGGTGGCAGCCTCTATGACCCCCACCGAGGTTGCGACCGCGCTGACTGATCCCTATCGCGAGCCAGCGATCGGTGTCGACATTCGCGCCGGACTTCGCATCGAGCAGGTCGTTGCGAAGCTGACCACGCTGGAGCTCCCGTTTGAGCCAGCAGATGTGCTGACCATCCTGCGCGATCCGAGCGCCGCGCTCATCGCCGATTACCCATGGCTTGACTTGCCGAAGGGGGGAACCCTCGAGGGTCGCCTCGGCTCCGGCTCCTTGAGCGTCCCTGTTTCGGCTACTGCAGAAACGTTCGTGCGCATCCTGCTTGATCGCTTCGCAGTCACGACTTCAGTAAGACGCTTGCGGAGCATGAGGCGAAGGCTCGAAAGTACGGCTGGAAGTAATGCGCGTTCGCACTTCACTGCCGCTGCCTGAAGAGTTTGCTTCCGCCCCAACTACAGAGGACCTTGAACGATGGCGCGCCGCCGATCATGGAGCGCGGCCGAATCGCCTTGCCGCTCTCCGTGCACGCGCAGCCGAGGAACGTCTTGACGCGCTGCTCCTGACCTCACATGCCGATGCGCGGTACTTCTCGGGAATGGAGTTCGGGCCGAATGAAGAGCCCGTCGCCGGTTCTAGTGGCTGGCTGTTGGTCAGTGGCGACGATCTCGCCGTGCTTGTGGACTCGCGATACGCCGTGCAGGCACGACGCGAGGCGCCGTTGGCTACGGCACTTGACTATGGCAGCGATGCGGGCGAGACGATCGGTCGCTGGTTGGTGGCGCACGGTGTTCAACGTTGTGCGCTCGATCCGCAGGCGGTTCGACACGCCGTTTGGGAGCGCATCGCTGCGACTGCGACGGGCGTCGAACTCGTTCCGGTGAAGGGGTTCGGCGGCGTACAGCGCGCGCGCAAAGAGCCAGCGGAGTTCGAACGAATCACCGCCGCCTGTGCCGTAGCGGACCGCGCACTAGCTCGGATCTTGCCCCAGATTCGCCCAGGAGCTACCGAGGCGGCACTGGCGTGGTCTCTGGAGCGCGGCATGCGTGAAGACGGTGCTGAGGCACTTGCGTTCGACGTGGCTGCCCTCGCTGGTGGCAACGCCGCACTGCCGCATGGAAGTCCGGGGGCTCGCGAGCTGGTGCGTGGCGAGGTGATCCTCTTCGATTTCGGGGCGCAGGTTGCCGGCTATCGCAGCGATATGACCCGCACCCTTTTCGTGGGGGCGGCGAGCGATGCAGACCTTGCACTCTACGAGCAGGTGCACCGCGGCCAGGCCGCAACCGTGGACCTGCTTCGACGCGCCATTTCGGGGCCGAACGGCGTACTCCCTTCGGGTCGCAGCTGCGATGAAGAGACGCGGCGAGCGATGGGCTCAGGGGTCGGCATCTACGATCACGGACTCGGGCACGGCATCGGCCTGCAGACGCACGAGGCGCCCAGCCTCTCTCGTGCCGCGAGTACGGAGCCGCTCCCATCACCAACCGTCTTTAGCGTTGAGCCGGGGATCTACCTCGAGGATCAGATTGGGATTCGCATTGAAGACCTCGTTGCCGTTGATGCCACGAAGGGAACGCTGGAGCTGCTCACACGCTTCCCATCGGATCCCATAATCGTCGGCTGACGGCTAGAATGCCCCAGATGCAGACGTTGCCGCAGCGCACGGCCCAGTAGAGGAGAGTCCAATATGATCTCAACCGGTGAGCTAAAAAAGGGTGTCGTGATTGAGCTTGAGGGCGACCTCTGGCAGATTCTCGACTACCACCACATCAAGATGGGACGTGGCTCTGCGCAGGTTCGCATCAAGTTCCGCAACGTCCGCAAGCAGTCCATCGTTGAGAAGACCTTCCAGGCGGGCGAAAAGTTCCCACGCGCCACGATGGAGCGTCGCACCGCCCAGTTCCTC
>RGBZ01000300.1 GCA_009919365.1 bacterium | reverse complement strand
ACGTTCAAAAATTCGAACGCATCGACTTCCGGCAGGCCGCGGCACGCAAGCACCGCGGCCTGCCGGAAGTCGATGCGTTCGAATTTTTGAACGTCGTGCGCGACAAGATGAAGCTCATGCAGATGGACGAGGCGTTCCTGTCGCGCGGCGTGAACGAAGGATTTTCGGGCGGCGAGAAGAAGCGCAACGAGATCTTGCAGATGCTGGTACTCGAGCCGTCGCTCGCCTTGCTCGACGAAACGGACTCCGGACTCGACATCGATGCGCTCAAAGTCGTCGCGCAAGGCGTCAACACGCTGCGCGCGGCCGATCGCTCGATCGTGCTCGTGACCCACTATCAGCGT
Organism: bacterium; assembly: GCA_009919365.1. The sequence goes on along the minus strand of RGBZ01000300.1, from coordinate 713 downwards.
CTGCTCGATCACGTCGCACCCGACCGCGTGCACGTACTCGCACGCGGCCGCATCATCAGAAGCGGCGGCCCGGAACTCGCGCACGAACTCGAAGCGCGCGGGTATGACTGGCTACTCGGCGCGGCCTGACGCCTGCAGCCCCTAAGCCCATGAGTCAGAGCGTGTCATCCCTGCCCTCCAATCGTGACGAGAACTGGAAATACGCCAGTTTGCGTGCGCTCTCCAATGCACGCTTCGACGCCTTGCCGACGCCGGACGAGGGCGCGATCGCCCGCGCCACCACGCTGCTGACGCCCCGCCCGGACGGCTTCGTGCGCCTCGTGCTGGTCGACGGCTGCTTCGCACCGTCTTTGTCCGACCCGCTGCCCCGTGGCGCGGTACGCAGCAACCCGTCGCGGATCGAAACACCGGACGACGTGGACCATTTGTTCGCGACCCTGAACGCCCGTCATGCCAGAGAGGCTTTGCACGTCACCACAGACCGAGAGGCAGCCCTGCAGTTGGAGATCTGGTGCATCACCGTCAGCGCCCAGACCGATGGAGCCGCTCACCCCTTGCTGCGTCGCAGAGAGCAGTGCCCGCTCAATGGCTGCGTGCATCACGGTGGCGTCGACGGCATCTGCCGCAGGCACCGGCGTGCACACGAGCATGCCTCCGCCCAGTTGCAAACGGGCATGCGCTACCCGAGCGAGTGCAACACGATCATCAATGCG
>RGBZ01000299.1 GCA_009919365.1 bacterium | reverse complement strand
CAGTGCCGCACGCGCCGAGATCGCCTCGCGCATTGGCTGGCTCACCAAGGAGACGGGCGGCTCCTCACTCCGTTCCCAGGCCGCCTTCCGTCGTGCCCGCGGCGTATCTGCCAGTACATGGGTACCGCGCGCGCTGGTCGCGGTGACCATCATCCTTTCGGTGCTGACGAAGTTTGATCCGGCACTTGCCGATCTCTTTGCGCTTGAGAAAATCACGAGCACCGGCGGTGACTTCCTCAGTAGCAGCCCGTGGAGGCTCGTTACAGTTGCCTTCGTTCATGGTGGTGTCAACCCAGACTGGCAGTCGTGGGCACTCCACCTCGGATTCAATGTCATCGCACTCGATATCGCTGCGCAGCTGGTCTATCGCCTCTACGGCGCACGCCGAATGCTCTCCTGGTATCTCCTCGGTGTGATCGGCGCTTCCCTTGCGAGCGCGATCTGGTTCCCGTACGGCTACTCCGTTGGCGCATCGGGGGGAGTCTTTGCGCTCTTCGGCATCGCCCTTGGGGCGGAATGGGCGCATAAGCCGCTCGTTGAGCGCGGCATGCGCGAGGCGCTCGGCCGTGTAGGTGGTCTCCTCTTCATCAACATCGTGCTCGGATTCGGTATTGGGTTCATCGGCGGTGGTATCGACAATTCGGCCCACATTGGCGGCCTCGTGACAGGCCTGATTCTTGGAGTGCTGGTTCAGCCTACGCGCGTAGAGTCCATGCGCCGTCGTTGGACCGCGGCGGCGACGGGCTGGCGCGGCGGCGAGGTGCTGGTGACGTTCGTGCTGAGCGCATTCCTTCTAGTTCTCTTCGCAAACTGGTTTGATCTTGCGCTTTGGCGCGACTCTCTCCCGTTCTAGCGTGTTTGCAACACTTCTTGATCCCGCCGCCTTCGGTTCCGAGCCCGATCCCCACGGCGCGATTCGCTTCGTCGAATGCCCAGAGCTAACGGCGGCCGATCCCGTATCGCGCGCGCATCTCGCTGAACGGCTGACTGCACTCAAGGGCGTCCATCGTGCGCTTCTCCCCATCGGCGGGAACCTGGTTGGCATCAGCCGTGAAGA
>RGBZ01000298.1 GCA_009919365.1 bacterium | reverse complement strand
CTGGCGCCAAAAGCACGGGCAATGGTGCCGGTGACGATTGGGTTCTCAATCAGGTCTTGCACGACCTTGCCGAGAGCCTCTTCACTCCCGCGCTGAAGGCGGTCGCGGATGCCGTTTTGTTCGTCTGAATCGCTCATGTTCTGGGGCTCGTTCTTTCGGTGGCAAAGTCGGGGTGATTTTCTGCCGAAACTGTAGCGAACCGAACCGTATGCACCAGAACGGCCGCAATTTGCGGAAATCAGCGCCGGAGACTGTGAAAATTCAGTTGCGGAGGCGTTTCATCAGCGGATGAGCAATGCCGATGTTGGTACCGTTCCAACTGTTCGGGTTTTCGCTCCGAAACCCGCGGCATCGAAGCAGCCTCTGCATGAAACGCATGATCTCAAACGCATGGACTCGCGCGACCGGATTCGCGATCGTTCTCACGGCCGCGTTCCTGATCGCTGCTCCCGCTGGCGCCGACAGAGGCCTGTCGGTCGTAATCAAGGGAACCGACGGCACCCAGACCACGAAGTCGCTGACCGTTGCTGACAACGACCCGATCGACGCTGTCTCGATCGCGCTGCTGCTTGGAGTAACTGAAGCCGACATCGTGTCGATCACAGACACGGCCGGGGAAGTGATTTCCTGGTCGTCTGCAGGGGCTAGCGGCTTTAAAGGGGCCCGCAAAGGCACTCCCTTTGCTGCCCAAACCGCCGCTGAAGCCGCTGGTCGCCGTGCCCTCGAGCAGGGCATGCGTCAAATCGAAGTATTGGTTCGTGGCCCTGGCTCAGGTAGGGAAACGGCCATCCGGGCCCTTCAGGTGGCTGGGCTCGAAATCACCTTGATTCGCGACGTAACCCCCCTACCCCATAACGGCTGTCGCCGACCCAAGCGCCGCCGCGTTTGATCGCTTCAGTTTTGCCCTAACCGCCCTTCGCCCTTTAGATCTTCCGGCCGTGTTGCAGTTCCAAATTGACCGCGTCGACTACCAGATCGGCGAAGACCGCTCCCAAACCGGAGTGTTCGTAATCGGTCCCCTCGATCGGGGCCAAGCCACCACCCTTGGCAATTCCCTGCGCAGGGAAT
>RGBZ01000297.1 GCA_009919365.1 bacterium | reverse complement strand
GCGCCGATCAGCGAGTTGCGAACCATCGGATTGGCCAGGGCGTCAGAAAGCTGGTCCTTCAGCGCGCCCATATCGAACGCAATCTTCTCGAGCGGCGCCTTCGTGGCGCTCGTCTCGTCGTTGAACCCAGTCCTTATTGCGCTGCTCGCTGCGCCGTACCTTGGTGAAAAAGTTAGCCGCCGAGCCGCTGTGCTCATGGCGGTTTCAATCGGTGGCGTCACGTTGGTAGTGGGCGGGGCCGGATTCAACGGTACGCTCCACCCCTTCGGCATCATCTTCTCGGTCTTGGGCCTCATCTGCGGCGCCACGTATGGACTCCTCTCATCAAAGCTGGTGCGCACCGTTCCGGTGCTTCCGCTCGTGGCGATGCAGCTCCTTGTCGCAACCCTTGCCTCACTCGTGGTGTGGGTCGTGCGCGTGGTCGTCCTCAGTGGTGCCGCGCAGTTTCCTGCCGATGCAACGCAATGGGTGGTTACGATTGCCACGGGCATCTTTGGTGGTGCGGCCCCGTTCATGCTCTACCTCGAAGCGACGCGCCGCATCCCAACCACAACCGTCAGTCAGTTCGGCACCCTCGTTCCCGTCGTGGCGCTGATTGGTGGCGTTGTCTTTTTGAACGACGTCACCACTCCGGTGCAGCTGCTCGGCACCGCAATCGTGGTGGTCTCGCTCTCGCTCCTCGCGCGCTACGCCCGCGCGCACTGAGATGGAGGCGTTCCTACTATCGGCGGGAGTCATCTTCCTTGCGGAGCTTGGCGATAAGAGCCAGCTGATGGCGATGGCATTTGCCGCGCGCTATCGCTTCTGGCCGGTGATGATCGGCATCACGGGGGCAACGTTGCTCGTTCATGCGGGGTCGGTCGTCATTGGGCGCATCGCCGCCACGGCGCTCCCCGTTGATGCGATCAACCTCGCCGCGGGAGCGGCATACCTAGGATTCGCCGTGTGGACGTTGCGCGGCGATGAGCTCGGCGATGAGGATCAGGCGCGTGCCACCCGCGTTGGCCGATGGGCGATCCTGGCGATCGGCACCTCATTCTTTCTCGCCGAACTTGGTGACAAGACAATGCTCGCGACCA
>RGBZ01000296.1 GCA_009919365.1 bacterium | reverse complement strand
ACGCGCGGACGCGCTCATGGTACGGAGCAGCCCCCGCACGCTGCTGCTGCGGAACCCACGACGAGGGCAGATCTCCCGTCTTCTTCTTCGTCAGCCCAGGCACACGGTTCTTATCGCCCTTGAACTGTGCGATGCGAGCGGGCTTTACCCGAAGTGAAGTGCCGGATTGGGCCAACCCTACCACGGGGAGCTGAACCTCTACCGTGAAGATGCTACGACCCTGTTCGTCGCGCACGGAGTAGATCTTTTCCTTCCCAAGCGTGATGAGGTTGCGGTAGGTATCGCTTCTGCCAACGCAATGCCCCATCGCATCAGACTGTGGCCGAAGATCCGAAGGCGCGAGTTCGCGGATCGTCCACCCGCGAGGGTTCGTCATCGTCGCGACGGTCGTTCCCTGCGTGGACGCCCGTGCCGCAGAGCGCGTGGGTGCCGCCGCAGCCAGCGCACGATGCCACTTCTTCTCTCCCTTGATGGCCTGCTCGTAGGTCATCGGCATGAGGTCGCCCGCCTCACCGCTGCTGTACCAGTCGATGATCTGCGGCAGCGACTTCAAGAGATTCTTGAGGTGCCATGTGACAACCGCTTCATCTGCCTTCGACCGCTCCATGTACACCGCGAACGGGCCAATCTGAACCGCGGGGCCAAGCTCGAAGGTGAAGCCGGACTCGGTGGTGAACGGGAAGTTCTTTCCACTCCTGTACGCCGCAGTCGATTCCGCGTTCGTCTTCGGCCCCATCTCCAGCATGCGCTGGATGTCAGCAAGAGTGAGCGGGATCATCTTGCTACCAGCTCCTCGCTGCAGATCGCTCGCCCGTACCGAGATGGGCGGCAGCTTCTTGCCGATGCGGTTGACCTCTTTCGCGATCCACGGGATGAGCGGCTCGATGGGATGGGTGGCCGGATAGCGCACCGGGACATACGACCAGGCGATCTCCGACCAATGGATACCATCCTTGATCATGTTGCGGAAGTATGACGATACGCCGCCAGCGGCGTGAGTGCTTTCAGTCTGCGAAAGAGCCTGCATGTCGTCTTGGAGTCTCTTCCAACCTTCAGCATCTCGCAGGTAGGCATCCGCTC
>RGBZ01000295.1 GCA_009919365.1 bacterium | reverse complement strand
CGCCCCGAGGCGTATCACGAGAAGCTGCGTGAGCATGCCAAGACTGAGGCGGCAGGGACTACGGCGAGTGCTGCGAGCGAAAGCGGGGGCGTCGCTTCGATTCACGACATCGTCTCGGTGAAGGAGCCAGGCCTGGCGGCAAAGCTGCAGTACGACGACTATGAGCGGCGCTCCGCGCTGTTGCGCCTCTACCCCGCCGGCACCAGTGGTCGCGCGATCGCCGATGATGTCGCAACCGCGATCTGCAGCTTTGCCGCAACACCCTGGACGCTGACCGAGCACGACGATCGCAGTGCAACGCTCAGCGCCACGCAACTGATTGGCGGCACGACCATTGCAGCGACGCGAACGATTCGCCTGGCTGGCGGCCGCGTCGATCCAACGCTCACCGTTGAGACGTCGCTCGTGCACACCGGAGGCCCAGCCCTTAGTGCCGTACTCGATGAGGAGTGGAACCTAATGCTGCTCGGCGGTGGCGGCAACCCTGCCGCACACTGGACCACCGCGGGAGTTCGTACGGCGCATGACGCACCGGGCGAAGCGGCGGCGGGCGTGACGCTCAGCTCGGGGAACGATTACCTCGGCATTGCACTCACGACCACCAGCGCCCCAGAGGCAACCGCCGCATGGGCACCGATCGAAACGATCTCCAACTCAGAGGGCGGATTCGAACGCGTCTATCAGGGGAGCTCACTCCATTTGGTGCGAACGATTGAACTTCAGCCTGGTGCCTCAGCCAGTGTGCACACGGAGCATGCCTTCGGACTGAGCCGCGACATCACCGCTGAGGAGGGTCTCCCCTCCTAGCCGAACTACTCGGCGAATCCGAGAAGTCGCTCCAGGAGTGGAATGGGCGGCGTGCCGTGTGAGAGCACCGCACGAAGATGCTTCGGTCGCGAGAAGCCCGGCGTCTCCACGCGGTTCCCTGGCAGGTCTGCACCGTCAACGTGCGCAACTGGACCACCTGCGGCGCGGCGCGCGCGATCCTCAATCTCCCAGCACCCCATAGATCCGACAAAGTAGGTCGGCAGCTGCGTCGAGGTGAGACGGGCGCGCAGGTACTTCGCCTTCGCCTCCGCCTCCTCCTGCCAGCTCTGGCCAACCATCA
>RGBZ01000294.1 GCA_009919365.1 bacterium | reverse complement strand
CCTGAACTGCCAAAAGTTGTGCGCGCGGAGCGCTGCATTGTGGGTGGCGCCTGTCAGATTCGCCAAGCACGCGAAGCGCAGCTCGGCGCCCTCGCGGAAAGCCTTGCCCCTCGTCAGCCTATTGGCGATGCCTCAATCATCTCTACCGTCGCACTCCCGCGCCCGTCAAACGGATCGCCGTGGCTCCGGGTGCTCCTCGTGGTCGTGCTCGCCGGCATCATCACCCTTGCGAGCGGCCCGGTCGCTTCTGCGGTCGGCCCCTTTGTGTCCTCGATCGTTGGGGCGCTCACCTCGCCGAGCGAGGCCACGCCGACCCCCTCGGTCGAAGTGACCCCAACGGCGAGCCCAAGCACCTCAGCATCGCCATCCGCATCTCCGACCCCGTCGCCGAGCGAATCGATGAGCCCATCACCAACGCCTGCCCCTTCGGCGAGTGCCGCGGCGACCAAAACCTATGTGGTCCGGTCAGGTGACACGCTTTATGACATTGCGATGTCACTCGGGTTAGGACCAGATGGCTACAAACAGATTGCCGCCCTCAACAACATTGCAGGCCCTGCCTACACAATTTCGCCTGGACAGGTGCTCAAGCTCCCATAACCCCAGGCCGAGTCAGGGGGGCTGTGGTAGGCTCTTTGAACGCGATCGCGAGATTGCGCCACCTGCTTCTGCTGGCGGCGTAACCCCCTGAGCGCGAATACGTCGTAAGGAGAACCATCAACTTGAACGAAGAACTAACCCCCGGCGCCGCCGAAATTGAGGCGGGTGCCGATGCTGGATCAGCAGCTCCAGCCCGTAAGGCGAAAGCCCCTGCAAAGCCGAAGAGCGTCAAGGTGAAGGCAGCAGATTCGACGGACACCCCTTCGGTTGACCTCGCTGTTGCAGCTCCCGCCGAATTGACCCCAGCTGCCCCAGAGGCCGCTCTCCCCACCGAGGCTCCTGTTGCCGCGCCAGCCGCTGCCCCAACGCCACGTGTGTGGACCGGCCCTGAGCCAACCACCATGGAAGAGTTGCTCGCTGGTGCAGGGATGCCAATCAAGAATTTGAAGCAGGGCGATGTCCTTGACGGCATCGTCGTGCGCGTTGATAAGGACGAAGTGCTCGTTGAC
>RGBZ01000293.1 GCA_009919365.1 bacterium | reverse complement strand
TCGTAGCCGTGTTGATCAAAGCCGCGCGCATCATAGAGTGTGCCGTCAAGGTTTAGGCCGTCGCGGTTGAAGCCGCGGAGGTTGCGGCCATTACGGTCAAAGCCTGCGGAGTCGCGACCGTCGCGGTTAAAGCCAGAAGCATCGAAACCATCGTAGTTGTAGCCATACTGATCAAAGCCCAACTGATTAAAGCCATAGGGGTCGAACCCGCCGCGGTTACGCGCACTCCCATCAAACCCTTGGGCATCGTACCCGGAGTCATCGTAGAGCGAGCCATTGCGGTGATGCCCGGAGGAATCGAAGCCGCGCTCGTCGAAGGCGGTGGCCCCATCGGCATTGGGCAGCGCAACATAGGACTGATCGTAGCCGTAGAGGTACCCACCGTAGCGATTAAAGCCGGCACCGTTAAAGCCGCCATAATCGTACCCTTCGCGGTCACGCCCGTTGTGGTCGTAACCTTGGCGGTCGTAACCATCCCGATCGTAGCCTGTGCTGTCATACCCTTCGGCATCGATCTCGCCACTGCGTTTTGGCGCAGCATCAGCGCGCGTTGCAACATCGAGCGGAATCACCGCAGCAAGCTCTCCTACGTAGTCACCCTTGTAGCCGTTCTCAGCGACTGCTACACCGTCGCGCAGGGCGATGACACTCTCGCCGAGTCTGCGAACCTGCTCGCCGAAATCGTTGAAGTAGTACTCACGCGTGACCTGTTGACCAGCCGCTTCAAGAACGCGCGAGAGAAGATCGCCAACGAATGCGCCGCGCGCGTTGCCTACGGTGAGCGGACCGGTTGGATTTGCGGAGACGAACTCAACGTTGACCCGATACGCTGGCGCGCCCGCCGCAACGGCAAGGTGCCCCCACGCCAGCGGCGCGCGAACAATGGCGTCAAGGTGATCGGCGAGTAGGCCGGCGCGGAGTCGCAAGTTCAAGAATCCTGGACCCGCAACTTCGGCGTGTGCGATTGGCCCAAGCGCACCACTGCCGCCGTGCATGCGCTCTGAAGCCTCGGCGGTGAGCTCTGCGGCAATGGCTGCGGCGATCTGCGCTGGAGCGCGCTTCAGCACCTTGCTCCCCTTCATGGCGATGTTGGAGGCGTAGTCGCCGTGA
>RGBZ01000292.1 GCA_009919365.1 bacterium | reverse complement strand
ATCTGTTCTACCAAGATCGGCGCAAGGCCCATGGAAGGCTCGTCGAGCAGCAAGATCTTTGGCTGTGCCATGAGTGCGCGGCCGATCGCGAGCATCTGCTGCTCGCCGCCTGACATCGTCCCAGCGGCCTGGCTCTCTCGCTCCTTCAGTCGCGGGAACAGCTCAAAGACCTTCTTGAAATCTTTCTGCACGTCGGGCCCAGACTTGCGCAGGAAGGCACCCATCTCGAGGTTCTCGCGCACCGACATGCGAGCGAAGACTCGACGACCTTCAGGGCTGTGCCCGACGCCGAGTCGCACGATGTCATGCGGCTCAGCTTTCTCGATTGACTTCCCCTTCAGCTTGATGCTTCCTGAACGGGCGCGCTCAAGCCCCGAGATTGTTCGAAGGGTGGTTGTTTTGCCGGCACCGTTCGAGCCAATGAGTGTGACGATCTCACCCTCTTCCACCTTGAGGGAGACACCGCGCAGGGCGTGCACGGCACCGTAGTACGTGTGCACATCCTTTAGTTCAAGCAGTGGTGCCATCGTCGTACTCCTCTCAGTGTCCCGCTGCGGCGCCGCGGCCGAGGTAGGCCTCGATCACCTTCGGGTTGGTGCGGATCGCCTTTGGTAGACCCTCGGCAATCTTCTCGCCGTGGTCGAGCACCGTGATGTGATCTGAGATCCCCATGACAACCCGCATGTCGTGCTCAATGAGCAGCACGGTGATGCCGAGCTCGTCGCGGATGCGGCGGATGAGCGCGGTCATCTCTTCGGTCTCCTTTGGATTCATGCCGGCCGCAGGCTCGTCGAGCAAGAGGAGCTTCGGTCGGCTGGCGATCGCGCGGGCAATCTCAAGGAGGCGCTGCTTGCCGTACGGCAGGTTGGCCGCCAACTCGTTCTCCATGCCGGCGAGGTCAACGAAGGCGAGGAGCTCGCGCGCACGCTGCTCAGCGGCTGCCTCCTCTTCGCGCACCTGGCGGGACTTGAAGAGAGCGCCGAGCAGAGTGCCGTGCAGGTGCACATGCATGCCGACAAGAATGTTCTCAAGCGTCGTCAGGCTCTTGTAGAGGCGAATGTTCTGGAAGGTGCGCGCGAGTCCGGCGACGACCATGTCGTTCGGTCGCGCA
>RGBZ01000291.1 GCA_009919365.1 bacterium | reverse complement strand
GTCACAAGTAGTCGCCTGATCCTTTTTGGCAGTGGTGGCTTCGCGGTCCCGTCGTTCCGCGCCATCGCAACCGACCCTCGATTCAGCATCCTCGCCGTCGTGACCGCGCCTCCCCGTGCCGCGGGTCGGAGTGGTGCCCTCTTGCCGACCCCTGTCGATTCCTGGGCCACCGCTGCGGGATTGCGCGTCGAACACGTCGCCAAAGTTCGTGACGCAGCCGAGATCGCACGAATTCAAGCAATTGACGTAGAGGGGGCGTTCCTCGCAGACTTCGGACAGATCATCCCTGCTTCACTCTTGGGTCACTACCCGCGTGGCATCGTCAACTTGCATCCGTCACTGCTGCCGCGCCATCGCGGCGCAAGCCCGATCCCGGCTACGATCCTTGCTGGTGATCGAGAGACGGGTGTCACGACGATCATGATGGATCAAGGGGTTGATACGGGACCAATCATCGCCGTGCAGCACCTGCGACCGCGTCCAGAGGTGACCGCCGCAGAGCTTGAGCTCGAGTTGGCCGAACTTGCCGCCGTTGGAATCTCCGACACCCTTGCCACATGGCTACGGGGGAGTGAGGCGGCGGCCCCTCAGGGTGTCGATGGTGCGACGCAGACTGCTCGCCTTACGCGTGCGGATGGCCGGGTAAGCGCACGCACCTCTGCTGAAGTCGCGATTCGCATGTGGCGGGCGTATCAGCCGTGGCCAGGCGTTTGGGTCGAAATCCCTGGCGTGGTCGATCGGCTGATCCTGTCGAGCATCAGCGCGGTAGAGGGGGACACCTCGCTCGCCGCAGGGGCCCTTGAACTGCGCGACGACGCGCTGCTCCTTGGCCTCACCGGGGGAACAGTTCGCCTCGACCGCGTGACCCCCGCTGGCGGCAAGAGCATGACGGGAGGGGAGTTCGCGCGAGGGCGCCAAGGAGAACTCGCCGCGCATGGGAGAATCGCAGAATGAAGACCACCGAAACACCCGGAGGCTCCCAGCGACCCCTCAGCCTCTCTGACCTCAACGTGAACCAACTCGCCGCACGGGTCAGCGACATCGGTGCGGAGTCGTATCGGGTCACGCAAATTCTCGATGGCGCATGGCGCTCCGTGGCCACCTCCTGGAGCG
>RGBZ01000030.1 GCA_009919365.1 bacterium | reverse complement strand
AAGCATCCATAGGAGGGGCACCATGACGATCGCCGAGAAGCCTGCGAAGCCTGCAGCCTGGCCAGCCACGCTGCCACACCTGGTCACGAAGGTGCCAGGTCCGAAGGCACTCGCCCAGGTGGCCGCCGACCAGGCCGTCGTCTCCGGAAGCTTGCCGCGTGCCTATCCATTTGCTCCAGTTCGCGGTTTCGGCATGGGCGTTGAGGATCAGGATGGCAACGTCTTCCTCGACTTCTGCGCTGGCATCGCCGTGAACTCCACCGGCCACTGCCATCCGCGCGTGGTTGACGCGATCGTGGAGCAGGCGCAGCGTCTCTTGCACTACAGCGCATCCGACTTCTACGAGCAGCGCTATCAGGAGCTGGCGTCGGCACTCGCCGCATCCGCGCCTTGGAAAGGCCCATCAAAGGTTCTTCTCCAGAATTCGGGGACCGAGGCGGTTGAGGCCTCCATCAAGTTGGCGCGCTACATGAGCGGTCGCCAGTGGATCGTCGGATTCGTCGGCGGCTTCCACGGGCGAACCCTTGGCGCACTGACCCTGACAAATTCCAAGGCGAAGTACCACGCCCACTTTGGTCCTCTTGCGCCAGGCTTCTTGCATGTGCCATTCGGCAGCGATGGTCTCGACGAGTTGGAGCAGCGCATCATTGCGCGCACTATCCCTGGTGATGAGATCGCCGCGTTTGTGGTGGAGCCAGTGCAGGGCGAGGGCGGCTACATCGTTCCAGACAAGGACTTCTTCCCACGACTGAAGGCGATCGCCGACAAGTACTGCATCGCGATCGTTGTGGACGAGGTGCAGTCGGGCGCGGGCCGCACCGGCAAGATGTGGGCCATTGAAAACTTTGGCATCGAGCCTGACATCGTCGCTGCGGCGAAGGGGCTCGGCTCCGGAATGCCAATCGGCGCCGTTATCGCCAAGGAGCATTGGATGCGCTGGAAGCCCGGCTCACACGGCTCGACGTTCGGCGGAAACCCGGTGGCTGCAGCGGCGGCAATCGCCACCCTTGATGTGATCCGCGACGAGAATCTGATGCAGAACGCAATCGATCGCGGCGCACAGGCGCTCACGGGGCTTCGCGCCGGCCTTAAGGGGAACAAGCATGTCACCGATATCCGTGGCATCGGCCTCATGATCGGCGTGGACTTCACCGATGGCGACATTGCTGGCGAGGTCGAGGTTGAGGCGTTTGAGCGTGGGCTCTTGGTGCTGACCTGCGGCGACCGCGGCGTGCGCATGAGCCCACCACTCGTCGTGAACGAGGCTGAGATGGAGACCGCAATCCGCATCTTCTGCGAGTCTGCAGCGGCAGTCGCCGCGCGGCACTGAGCCGGCGCCCATGCGCGGGCCACTACTGGCGTGCGCAGGAGTGACCAGATGAGCGCCTCAAAGCTTGTCGACATGCGCACGGCGATCGCCGCGCATGTGCACGACGGCGATACGGTGGCCATCGAAGGGTTCACCCACTGCATCTCGTTTGCTGCGGGGCACGAGATCATTCGACAGAAGCGCCGCAACTTGACGTTGGCGCGCATGACGCCGGATTTGGTCTACGACCAGATGGTTGCCGCAGGGTGCGCCTCAAAGTTGATCTTCAGCTGGCTCGGCAACCCAGGCGTCGGCTCGCTGCATGCGATTCGCCGACGCACGGAACCAGTTGCGCTCGCGCCAGGCGAGACACTCCTTGAGATTGAGGAGTACAGCCACCACGGCATGGTTGGCCGTTATGTCGCGGGCGCGCACCGCCTTCCGTTCTACCCGTTGCGGAGCTACTCTGAGAGCGACCTGCCGAAGGTAAATCCCCTAATTCGCACGGTGCAGAGTCCGTTTGGGGGCGAAGAGGTCTACGCCGTTCCGCCGCTTAATCCCGACGTCACGATCATTCACGCGCAGCGCGCCGACGCCGAGGGGAACGTGCAGATGTGGGGGCTCCTCGGCTGCCAGAAGGAGGCGGCCTTCGCCGCCAAGCGCGTCATCGCCGTGGTGGAAGAGATCGTGCCAACCAGTGTGATTCGCGCCGATCCGAATCGCACGATCATCCCTGGCCTCATCGTCAACGCGGTCGTGTGTGAACCGTTCGGCGCACACCCGTCGTACGTGCAAGGTTCGTACGATCGCGACAACGCCTTCTACCGCGAGTGGGACACCATCAGCCGTGATCCCGCCGCCACCGAGGCGTGGCTGCAGGAGTGGGTCTACGGCGTTCCGGACCGCGCGGCATACGTAGCGAAGTTCGGTGGTGACTACTTCAATAGCCTCACCCCAACGAGTGCCCCATCTGGTTCGGTCGACTACGGAGACTACCGATGAGTGGGCAGCGTCCAGCGAGCAAGAGCGAGCTGATGGTCGTCGCCTCAGCACACGCCCTGACAGGGAAGCGCGTCTGCTTCGTTGGGGTGGGCCTCCCGAACATCGCGGTGAACCTGGCCAAGCGCACCGTCGCACCAGAGATGGAGCTGGTCTACGAGGCGGGCGTCTTCGGCGCAAATCCGGCACGACTCCCACTCTCCATTGGCGATCCAACGATCGTGACCGGCTCCACTGCGACCGTCTCTATGCACGACCTCTTCGGCCTCTACCTGCAGGGGGGTCGCATCGATGTGGGCTTCCTCGGCGGCGCGCAGATCGATCGCTTCGGCAACTTGAACACGACGGTGATCGGTGACTACGCCGCACCAAAGACTCGACTCCCAGGATCTGGCGGCGCGTGCGAGATCGCCATCAACGCCAAAGAGATTCTGGTGATCATGCGCCAGAGCACGCGCAGCTTTGTGAAGGAGCTCGACTTCCGCACCTCTCCTGGAAACCTCGGCGGTGCCGTTGCGGCGGCGAAGACGCGCGCAGCGCAAGGGTGGGGCGGAAGTGGACCGTCGGGCGTGATCACTGATCTTGGCGTCTACGGATTCGATGACGATGGTGAGATGGTGCTGCGCAGCCTGCACCCAGGTGCAACCCTTGATGAGGTTCGCGCATCCATCGGCTGGGCGATCCGCATCCCGCAGAACGTTCCCGCGACGCCGACGCCAACCGACGAAGAGCTGCGACTGATTCGCGAAGAGCTCGATCCAACTGGTGCGTACGTTTCGTGAGTAGCGGCAAGATCTTCAGTCGCGGCGGCCCCGCGCTCCCGATCGCCGCATCTGGCGACGGCGCATACATCACCGATAAGGGCGGTCGGCGTTATCTCGATGCTGCAGGTGGCGCCATCGTTGTTGGTATCGGGCACGGGCGACGCGCCGTTGCCGATGCCGCCGCCGCGCAGATGGCAAAGATCGCCTACGCCCACGGGAGCGCCTTCACCGCCGAGGCGCTCGATGCGTGGGCGAGTGAGGTTGGTTCGCTACTACCAATGAGTGACCCGTCGCTCTATCCAGTCTCTGGCGGATCAGAGGCGGCAGAGACTGCGCTCAAGATGGTGCGCGCCTACTGGCTCGCGCAGGGTGAGCCCGATCGAACCGTCGTGGTGAGCCGTTGGGGGAGTTATCACGGCAACACGCTCGGCGCCCTCGACCTCTCAGGTCGCGCCGGTCTGCGCCGCCCATATGAGCCGTGGCTCGGGCGCTTTGAGCATGTCTCGGCCCCGTATTCCTATCGCGCAGGTCTCGACGGTGCGAACGCGATTGGGAGTGGCGCCGAAGCGGTCGCCGAACTTGACGCGCTACTGAGCCACGTTGGGCCAGGGCGCATCGCCGCCTTCGTCGCCGAGCCGATCGTTGGGGCAACGCTCGCCGCCGCCGTGCCGCCCGACGACTACTGGCCAGCGGTCAGCGCCTGGTGCGCGCGCAACAAGGTGTTGCTCGTTGCCGATGAGGTGATGACCGGATTCGGTAGGACGGGAACTTGGTTCGGCGTAAATCACTGGAACCTACAGCCAGACCTGCTCCTCGCCGCCAAGGGGGTGACGAGTGGCTACTGGCCGTTCGGCTTCGTTGCGGCAGCCGGCCACGTTGCTGAGCCGATCCTGGCGAGCGGCTTCGTGCACGGCTTCACCTATAGCCACTCGATCCCTGGAGCCGCCGTCGCACGCTCCGTGCTGAAGATCCTGCGCGACGAAAACATGATTGAAGCCTCGGCTGCTCGAGGAGCCCAGTTGCGCGCGGCACTCGAAGCAGAGCTCGCCAACGATCCGTGGGTTGGCGAGATTCGCGGTCGCGGACTCCTTCTCGGGATCGAACTGGTTTCCGACCGCGCGAACAAGTCGCCACATGCGCGTGCGAAGCGCGTCACCGAACGGGTGCTGGCGCACGCCAAGAACACTCCCGATATCGGCCTGCTGCTCTATAGCGGGACAGGGCAAGCCAATGGAGTAGACGGCGACCAGATCGTGATCGGCCCACCCTTCGTGATTGGCGACGAAGAGATCGCGCGCATCACCCGCGGGACCGCCGCAGCGATCCGCGCGGTGCGCGACGAGGCTTAGGCGTTTAACGCGAGAGTGATCTCGACGTTCCCCGCAAGCGCCGCTGAAATCGGGCAGCCGCCCTTCGCCCCTTCGGCAAGCTCCGCAAACTTGGTGGCATCAAGGCCGGGGACATCACCCTTCAAGGCGAGTGCCGACTTCGTGACGCGCCACCCTGCGTCGACCTTCTCGAAGGTCACGGTGGCTGAAACGTCGAGCTGCTTCGCCGGTGTGTTGTTGCGGGCGAGGCCGCCCGAGAGCGCCATGGCGAAACATGAGGCGTGAGCCGCGGCGAGCAGTTCCTCTGGTGAGGTTGAGCCATCGTGCGCCTCCGATCGTCGCGGCCAGCTGACTGGTAGCGTGCCGATCGCACCGCTCTCAAATGAGGTGATGGCCCCGGAGCCCTCAAGGAGTGAGCCGTTCCAGGTAGCGGTCGCCGTTCGTGTGGTCATGATTAACCCTCCTTAATGCTTCACATGCCCCGCAGCGTCCTCGGCGGGATTCCGCGATACTACGCCTGTTGGGCGCAACCGCCCACTCCATCCGGCGAAATAGAGGGGGTTCCATGTTTTTCCTGACCAAGCTCGCGGTCGCACGACGCAGCGTGACCATCCTGATCGCACTCGCCATCTTCGGCGGGGGCGTGGCGAGCTGGGGGAGCCTGAAGCAGGAGCTGCTTCCAAACATCGATTTCCCAATCGTAACGATCATCGCTCCATATCCAGGGGCAGGCACTGCCGATGTCGCCGAGCAGGTGGCCGCGCCCATTGAGGCCGCCGTTTCCTCAGTCGCTGGGGTCGAGTCGCTCCGCTCTGTCTCCACGACCGGACTCGGCTTCGTCTCCGCCCAATTCGCGTACGGGAGCGACGTCAAGGAGATCGTGCGTCAGATTGAGACTGCGATCGCTGGCTCCCGCCTCCCCTCGGGCGTTACCCCAGTTGTGCGCAATTTCAACATCAACTCTTCTGCCGTGGTGATCGCCACCCTGACGCCGAAGAGCGGGACAACACTGACTGAACTGGCAGCCCTCACGCAGAGCGAATTGATGCCGAGCATTCGAGGCATCAGTGGCATCTCCGCTGCCGATCTCTCGGGAGGTGTTGAGACACAGGCCTTCATTCAGCTCAACGCCGCGAAGCTCGCTACGACCGGTGTGAGCATGTCGCAGGTGCAGGGCCTGATTCAAGCGAATAACCTGACCTACCCAGGGGGGCAGCTCCCAGTGGGCACAACCCTGGTGCCTGTCTCGGCAACAGGTCGATTCACCTCAGTTGCTGACCTTGAGAACCTCATTGTTGGCGGCGGCGTTACTCCATTGGGCCAGCCGTACCCGGTCTTCTTGAAGGATGTTGCGACGGTTTCGCTCGCCGAGGTGCACACCACCGGCTGGTCTGAGACGAACGGCACCCCTGGCCTGACCATCAGCGTCAGCAAGTCGGCCGACGCCAACACGGTCACCACCGCCCAGGATTCGATCGCCGCCATTGAAGAGTTTGCCGCGGCGCATTCCGCGCAGGTGAAGCACTCAGTGGTCACCGACTCATCTATCTTCATCCTTGACTCCATCGAAGCACTTGTGAAGGAGGGCGGACTCGGCGCAGCCTTCGCCGTCGTTGTGATCTTTGTCTTCTTGCTAAACCTTCGTTCAACCATCGTTGCAGCAGTGAGCATCCCGCTGAGCGTCTTAGCGGCGATCATCCTCATGTCAACGACCGGCATCACCATCAACATCATGACCCTCGGCGGTCTCGCCGTAGCGGTTGGCCGCGTCGTCGACGACTCGATTGTGGTGCTCGAAAACATCTACCGACACCGCAGCCAAGGGGAACCCATCGGTGAAGCGGTGCTCAACGGCACTCGTGAGGTCTCCTCGGCGATCACCAGCTCGACCATCACGACCATTGCGGTCTTCTTGCCGCTCGGTGTTGTGGGCGGCCTGATCAGCCAGTTCTTTCTTCCGTTCGCGCTGACCGTCACCTACGCGCTGCTTGCATCGCTGGTCGTCGCACTGACGGTGATTCCGGTCCTCGCCTACTTCCTGGTGAAGGTGAAGGGCTCAAAGGCAACGATCCCGTACGCGGTCGACACCGACCACGAAGAGGTTTCGATCTGGGGGCGCCTCTATTTGCCAGTGCTCGGTCTTGCGCTGCGCCGGCGTGCAACCAAGCTTGTCACCCTGCTCATTGCGCTCAGCCTCTTCCTTGGGGCAACCTCGCTCGCAGGATCTATCCCGACGCAGTTCTTGAACAGCGGGAGTGAGAAGGTCCTGACGGTGACGGTGAATCCACCGCTCGGCACCTCCACCGAGCGAGTGCTGACACGCAGTCGTGCCGCTTACGAGATTCTTGATAAGGATCAAACAGTTGAACTGGTAACGACCTCTATTCCAAGCGCGGATGCGACCGGGACGCAGACGCTCGTCGCCGCTACCACGGGGCGGGCACCGAACGCCGCACGTATGACTGTTGTCCTGAGTGCCGACACGGATCTTGCGGAGGCGAAGACCCGTTTGGCCGAATCGCTGGCAGATATCGGAACCCAGGGATGGACCGTGACAGTGGAAGAGATCGGCTTTGCCGCCGGCTCCAATGCCATTTCAGTGATTGTCACCGGCGATCGTGCTGCGGACGTCGAGGCCGCATCGGACCTCCTCGTTACGACACTCGCCGCGAACGGTGACCTCGCGAACGTCAAGAGTGATCTCGTAAAGGCGGGCCGCCAGATCGAGATCACCGTGAACCCTTCAGCGGCCGCGATGGCCGGACTCTCGGCGGCCCAAGTGGCTGGCGAGGTGCGCAATCTCCTGGTTGGTTCGCTGCTCGGTCAGATCACGATCGATGGCGAAAAAGTAAACCTCTCGATCAAGATTGACAGCAGCTCCGTGAGCGACCTTGACCAGCTCGGTGCGTACCTGGTCGGGGGCACGAAGAAGGTGCCGTTGAGCAGCATCGCTACGATTGAGGAGCTATCTGTGCCCTCCAGCATCACGCGCATTGACCAGGCGCTTGCCGCCAACGTAACGGGCGAGATTGCCGTAGCCGATACCGGCGCCGTGAACACGGCTGTGAAGACAGCGGTCACTGAATTGCAAGATGCGGGAAAGTTGAGCAAGGTCAACGTACGCCTCGCCGGCGTGACAGAGCAGCAGAACCAGTCGTTCAGTGGGCTCTTTACGGCGATGGCCGTCGCAATCCTGCTTGTCTACCTCACGATGGTTCTGGTCTTTAACTCGCTCGTCGATCCGCTCGTCATCATGTTCAGCCTGCCGCTCGCCGTGATCGGTGCCTTCCCGGCGCTCCTGATTACGAATCGTCCGATCGGTATCTCGGCGCTCATTGGGTTCCTGATGTTGATCGGGATCGTGGTGACGAACGCCATCGTGTTGCTCGATCGCGTAGAGCAGTTGCGCCATGAGGGGGTCTCAACAAAGGATGCCCTGCTGCGCGCTGGCGCAACCCGCGTGCGCCCGATCCTGATGACGGCAGTCGCGACGATCCTCGCGCTCCTGCCCCTGGCAGCGGGACCGAGCGAGGGCTCGATCATTGCCGCGGAGCTCGGCACCGTGGTGATCGGCGGACTCCTCTCTTCAACGCTGCTCACACTGCTGGTGGTCCCGGTGGTGTACAGCCTTGTCGACGGTCTCAAGGAGAGCCTCTCTCGCGGTAAGCGGGTAAAGGCTGCCTAAGCGGGGCCCCTGCCCAATCCTGATACGATCAGTCGGGATTACCGCGCACGGTCCAGCAGGGATGAGGAGGCTCCATGACGATCGCTAAGGAGACGGTTCGCGACGAGCGGGAGCAGTACGCCTTCCACGACGACATCACCTACCTGCGCGAGACGAAGGCTGGCCTCACCGAGGCGACGGTCCGGGAGATCTCTGAGACGAAGGACGAGCCAGCCTGGATGCTGGAGTATCGCCTTCGCGCCTTCAAGCACTTTGAGGCCCGAGCGATGCCGATGTGGGGTGGCGACCTCACCAAGCTCGACTTCTCCAAGATCGTCTACTACCGCAAGCCATCCGAGCGCGAAGAGAAGTCATGGGATGACGTCCCTGACCAGATCAAGAAGACGTTCGAGCGACTAGGCATTCCAGAGGCGGAGCGCAAGTTCCTCTCCGGCGTTGGCGCCCAGTACGACTCCGAGGTTGTCTATCACTCCGTCCGCGAAGACCTGCAGAAGCTTGGTGTTGTCTTCATGGGTACCGACCAGGGGATGAAGGAGTACCCAGAGATCTTCAAGAAGTACTTCGGCACCGTGGTGCCAGCAGAGGACAACAAGTTCGCCGCCCTCAACTCGGCCGTCTGGTCGGGTGGTTCATTTGTCTACGTGCCGAAGGGCGTCGACGTGCCACTCCCGCTGCAGGCCTACTTCCGAATTAACGGGCAGAACACCGGACAGTTCGAACGCACGCTGATCGTTGTCGATGAGGGTGCAAGCCTGCACTACATCGAGGGCTGCACCGCGCCAAACTGGGCCACCGACTCACTGCACGTTGCCGTCGTTGAGGTGATTGCACTTCCGGGCGCCAAGGTCCGCTACACCACGATTCA
>RGBZ01000290.1 GCA_009919365.1 bacterium | reverse complement strand
CGCTTCGCCCCCGGCGGCACGAAGATCACCATCCCCTGTCGGGCCCGCGTGAGCAACACGCGGTAGGCGTTCTTCAAATACTGCCGCCGCTCGGGCTTCTTCACGTCGGTCCACTTCGCCCCGCGAAAACTGTGAAAGCTCCAGTCGCTCCCACGCCAGCGGAGGTCGGCGTCCCACGTGACGATCGTCCAGTCGAGCTCCAGCCCCTGCACCTGAAACTCCGTCGCCGCGTCCTCCAGATACAGCGATGAGCGGGTGTCGCGCGGCGGGCTCAAAAACCAGTGCACCGGGTCGATGTTCACCCGGATGTCGATCGCGTGGGGCTTGAGCCGCTGGGCGGAAGAGGAGGCCACGAGGCCGGCCCGCTCCGTGCCCCGCCGCTGCCGGCGGATCCACCGCCGCGCCGCCCGCATGCTCCGCGTGAGCAAGGTGGCGCATGAGGCACCAAAGGCCGGCTCGAGCGGGGCGATAGGCAGGGCGGCAACCATGGGAGGCAGCATACCAACCCGAGGGACAACCTTGGTCCCCCGCGGGGGGCTTGACGCAGGACTGTACGCCTGTACACTTATGGCGTGCTGCCCGAAGGAACGATCGCATGCCCCGAAAAATCCGCGAACTCGTCAGGGATCTCGTGAAGGCTGGATTCGAGGAGCGATCAGGCAAGGGAAGCCATCGGAACTACAGTCACCCGCTCGTTGCCAAAGTGGTTACGATATCGGGTAGGGATGGCGATGATGCCCGGCGGCATCTCGAGAAAACGGTTCAAGAGGCCATCAACGAGGTGAACCAATGGCGAAAGGCGACCGATACGTGAAGGTTGTCGAGTGGTCAGACGACGACAAGTGCTTCGTCGGCACCTGTCCACAACTGATGTACGGCGGATCCTATGGCGACGACGCCACGAAGGTGTTCGTCGAACTCTGCGAAATGGTCGAAGAGGCGATTGAAACGCTGGAGGAGGCCGGTAAGCCGTTGCCGCAACCGCTGCCCCTGCACGCGCTTGGAAGCGTGCTGCAACGGAGCGCGTGATTGGCGATCAAACCTGTGGCACTCCCAGGTCGTTGAGGTACTGGCTTACCCCTTCGTAAAACCCCGGGCTCCGCGTCCGATCGCGCTTCGCCCCCGGCGGCA
>RGBZ01000289.1 GCA_009919365.1 bacterium | reverse complement strand
TAGCCTCCTGCGAGGTCAGAGAGGTACGAGCCCTAGTTTCACCCTGACCGCTAAGGAGGAGCAATGGCATCGAAGCCGTCACTTCGCAATGCGCTGTTGGCGCTTGCTGTCTGGGTCGTTATCACCATCGGTGGTGGGTTGCTCCAGGCGGGCGGGCCGTCGAGCCTCGACGGGCTGGTCAGCGGTGGCATTGTGTGGGCGATCCCACTAGCAGCACTCTTTCTCCTTGCTCTCTATCGCGGCAAGTGGGACCAGCTCGGTCTGATCCCATCCGGATCGTGGCGTGAAGCTCGGCCCGTCGTGATCGCCGTTGCGTTTCTGTTGGCCGTAGCAGTTGCGAACGGATTGCCGGCTGCTTCCGTACTTCTCTTCTTGGTGATCAACTCGGCGGCGGTCGGCGTCTCAGAGGAGCTCGCCTTTCGAGGTGTAGCGCTGCGAGCTCTTCGTGGCGCCTACCCCGTGCGCCGCGCGGTCCTCATTAGCGCACTCGCCTTCGGTGCCGTTCACTCGTTGAACGCAATTGTGACGGGTGACATTGCTGGCGCAGTCACCCAGTCCATCTTTGCCATCGGCATGGGGATGTGGACGGCAAACATTCGCATTCGCACCGGATCGCTTTATTTGCCAATCCTGCTGCATGGGCTTTGGGGGCTGGCGTTCCATCGGAGCTGAGCCGGCCCGTTAACTGGTCGAACCGTGTTGGGCTGAAAGAATCGGCACGGTCGAGACACATACCCTTTACCGATACTGCGAGATTGGGGGGTAGGTGAAGGACGCAGGTGCGCTCGAGGCGTTGATTGATCGCGTGTACGAGCCGACCCGGCGGTATGCCCTCCGCCGAGCGTCGCCCGATGAGGCCGAAGATGCCGTGAGCGAAACCATGCTGCTCCTCTGGCAACAGCCCGAGCGCATACCGAAGGGCTCCGAGGTCGGCTGGTCGATTGGTGTCTGCCGCAAGGTCCTCGCCAACATGCGCCGGAAGCGCCTACGACGAGAGTCCCTCCTCGGCAGATTCGTGACGCAGCTCCTCCCCGTCGCCCCCGCCCCCGTGATCTCTCGCGAGCCCGAAATCACCGCTGCGCTCAGGGCTCTCCCCGAGCGAGACCGCGAGGCCCTCCTCCTTGCCGTCTGGGA
>RGBZ01000288.1 GCA_009919365.1 bacterium | reverse complement strand
GATTGAGACCGAAAAATCTCTCGAGCACATCCACCACGAATTCCATGGGCGTGTAGTCGTCGTTGATCAACACGACCTGATACAGGGGGGGCTGTTTGACCTCGGGCGAGGCCTCGGCCACGGAGGTATCGAAATCGGGTCGTTGCGCTTCGCCGGACATGAGCCTTTTATAGGGGCGCCGACCCCACAACTCAAGCCTGCGACACGCACTATCGCGGACTAGTATCATCCGCACATGACTGCCCCGTCGAAGTTCAGCGTGCGCGCCCCGCAAATCGTGATGGTGGCGCTCACGTTCGCGACCGCGCTGCAGCTTGCGCACTGGATCACGGGGCGCTGCGCCGATCCCGACCATGCGCCGCCGACCAGCCTGCCGCTGGTGCTTGCCGGGGTGTTCGCACGCACCGATCCACAGGCGGGCTACGCGATCGTCGGCGAAACCGCCGCGAACGCCCGCTTGCACGCCGTCGGCGCGGCGCTGCCCGGCGGCGCCACCCTGAAGGCCGTCTACCCGGATCGGGTATTGCTCGAACACAACGGCGGTTACGAGACGCTCACCCTGCCCCAGCGCGCCGCCCCTTGGGCCGGTACCGCCGCCGCCTCGCCCGGCCCCGGGCCCGCGGCCCAACTCGACCGCGCCCGCGACGTGCTGGCGCGTAATCCGAATGCCATCGGTCAGGCCTTACGCTGGCAGCAGGTGCTGGCCGACGGCGCGACGCGAGGATTTCGGGTGTACCCGGGTAGCAACGAGAAAGTATTCAAGGCGCTCGGCCTGAAACCCGGCGATCTGCTCACCGCCCTCAATCAGGTGCCGCTCGACGGCGCCGCGCGCGGCGAGGAGATCATGGGCACGCTCGCGAGCGCCGGGCGCGTGACCGTCACCCTCTCGCGCGAGGGGCGGGAGCAGAACCTGACGCTCGATATCGAACAGGCGTTGCGCAGCGTGGAAACGCAGACGCCCGAACCGAATTCACCTATCGTAGCCGACGAACGCGCGCGCGCCGAACGCCGTCCGGGCGAATGACGATCTCTACCGGAGTCTGCATGTTGCAACGCACCTTGATCTGCCTTTGCGCCGCGATGCTCGTGACGTTCGCGAGCCCGAGCGAGGCACAGAATGCCGCGGCCAACGGCCAGCG
>RGBZ01000287.1 GCA_009919365.1 bacterium | reverse complement strand
AAGAGGCGCCGCTTCACCCCACCACGGTGCTCGTCGACGGCGTGCCCTTCATCGTCCGCCTCAAGGACCATGTTGCCGCGCCGACGCCGCCCGCCGCCAAGGAGTTGGCGCAGCTCGAGAGCGAGCTCCGCGTCCAGCTGCTCGAGACCGCCATCGGCGAGACCAAGAATCGTGCCCGTCTGCTGGTCCACGCCGCTGCTGGTGACTCCGCATGGTCGCCCTACTTCAAGGCCATCCTCGATGGCGCGATCGGCAATGGCGACTACAAGGTCAACGAGCCGCTCTTTGTCGTCGAGCCCGAGGTCGCGGTTCCCGGCGTCGCAACTGGCTCGGGTGGTTAACTTTTCACTTGACGGGGATCCGGTCTTCGCTTAGAAGACCGCTCCCTACCGCGGGAGTAGCTCAGTGGTAGAGCGCGACCTTGCCAAGGTCGAAGTCGCGGGTTCGAATCCCGTCTCCCGCTCTGATGTTTCGCCCCGACCTTGTGTCGGGGCGAAAATCGTTTTTGCTCCCCACTTTTCCAACCATCTCACCCTTTCTCCGCTACCCCGAAGCGCCGGCTCGCACTAGGAGTGGCACCATGAGCGAGACAGCTACAGTCCCACGCTTCGACCGGAGCAGCGCCGATGACCTGCTCCACCTCGCCGCCCCGCGCCTCTTTCAGCGCGCGCGCTCCATCGCCGACGACCAGTGGGGCTCGGCGGTCACCTTCTCGCCGAAGGCCTTCCTCCCTATCACCAACCTCTGCCGGAACCGCTGTGACTACTGCGCCTTCCGTCGTTCGCCGGGCGACCTCGGCACCTGGACCATGTCGCCCGAAGAGGTTACCCGAACGCTCGCTCGCGCCTCCGAGCTCGGCTGCATCGAAGCCCTCCTCTGCCTTGGCGACACACCAGAGACCGCCTTCTCGAGCTACCGTCGCCTGCTCGAATCCTGGGGATTTGAGAGCACAGCGCACTACCTTCGATGGGCGGGCGAAGAGGCCCTCCGACATGGCCTCATCGCCCACACCAACGCCGGGATCCTGAGCGAAGAGGAGCTCCGTCTCATCCGTCCCGTCAACGCCTCCATGGGCCTCATGCTGGAGTCTGTGAGCGACCGGCTCTGCGAGCCGGGGCAGGTGCACCACCGTGCGCCGG
>RGBZ01000286.1 GCA_009919365.1 bacterium | reverse complement strand
CGTCGAGGAACATGTATTCAGAGCACGGATTCGAGGCGTTGATCCGGCCCGAGTTGGGGCAGGTGTGCCAGCGATTGATCGTAGTGTCGTACTGCACGCCGGGGTCGCCGCACTGCCAGGCGCACTCGGCCATCCGGTCGAGCACCTCGCGGGCCTTGAAGCTCGGGCCGGCCTTGGAGGGATCGGTCACCCAGCGGGTGGTCCAGGTGTCTTCGCGATCGACCGCCTGCATGAACTCGTCGCTGAGGCGGACGGAGAGATTCGCGTTCTGGAACAGGATCGAGCTGTAGGCCTCGCCGTTGAAGTTGGAGTCGTAGCCCCCCTTCTCGATCAGGACCCGGGCCTTCTTCTCCTCCTTACTCTTGCACTCGATGAACTCCATGATGTCGGGATGGTGGACCTTGAGCGACTGCATCTTCGCGGCCCGCCGCGTCTTGCCGCCGCTCTTCACCACCGCCGCCACCTGGTCGTAGACCCGCATGAACGAGAGCGGCCCCGAGGGCTTGCCGCCGCCGGCGAGCTTCTCCCGCTGGCTGCGGAGCGTGGACAGGTCGGTGCCCGTGCCCGAGCCGAACTTGAAGAGCATGGCCTCGCTGCGGGCGAGGTCCATGATGTCTTCCATGTTGTCGACTCCAACCTCGGCAGCCTCCTGATGGCCGACGGCCTGGCCTACGACAGCGATGCTGGTCGCGGGCTCTGCGGCGCGATCACGGCGATCCTCCATGGGGCGGCCAACCGCACCAGTTCGGAATTGGCAGCGGCCGTTGGTGCCTTCGACGGCTTCGCGGCGAACCGCGAGCCGATGCTGAACGTCATGCAGATGCACCGCGACGCCGTCGAGAAGATCGACCCATCGTGTCCGAAGTACCTTCACGACGCCGCCCGCAAGGTCTGGGACGAGGTGCTGGGCGGCGGCCGGCAGCACGGCTTCCGCAACGCCCAGGCCACGGTGCTCGCCCCCACCGGCACGATCTCGTTCCTGATGGATTGCGATACGACGGGCATCGAGCCCGACATCGCGCTGGTGAAGTACAAGCAGCTCGCTGGCGGCGGCATGCTGAAGATCGTCAACCAGACGGTGCCGCTGGCGCTGCGGACGCTCGGCTACGACGAGCCGGCAATCGAGGGGATTCTCGCCT
>RGBZ01000285.1 GCA_009919365.1 bacterium | reverse complement strand
CTTATCGAGAAGCGCCTTGCGGATGGCATCCTTCGGCAGGACGAGCCGGATGGTGGAGAAGGTCTCATGGAAGATGCGCCCACGGCCAAAGTGGGCCCGTGCGATCGGCGTCGAGGTGGGCTCATAGGGGCGTCGACTGGGCGACGACTTGTCAGGGTCCCAGGCGCGGAGGCCGCGTTCGTTCAGGTGGATCACCTGCAAGAAGGCCCGCTCGGCGCCGTTCCAATCGCGGAGCTCGAGGAGCGCGTTGCCGAGGAGCAACTCTGCGTCGATCTCCTCCATGAGTGTGAGGTCAGAGCGTTCGAACTGGCGGGCGACCACCGGCTTGATGCCCTCGTAGTCGCCGAGCTCCCAGAGGCAGAGACCGAGTCGCTGCAGCGCGAACCGACCATCTTCGGAGGCCGGCGAGAGCTCAATGACCTCCCGGTAGCGGGCAACGGCCTCGGCCCACTGCCCTGCCCCCTCGTAGGAGAGGGCGAGGTTGTAGGTTGTGACGCGCCGGTACTCAGGCTCCGAGAAGTTCTTGAGGATGACCTTGTAGAGCCGGATGGCATTCTTGAAGTCGTCGGCGATGAGATAGTCGTTGGCCTCTTTGAAGAGGTCGGGGAGTTCGTAGATGTGGCCGCCTCCGTCGCCCTTCGACGAGCCCTCGATGAGGGTTTCATCCATCACGATCTCCTGCACCGGCGGATCCCCCTCTGCAGGGCGCTGAGGGCCGGCGCAGGCAGCTGCGAGCAGCGCGAGCGAAACGCCACACAGCAGGGTCGAGGATTGTCGCGATGAGGTCTTCATGAAAGAGACTGACCAACAGGCAGGGCCATTTGTTCCCGGCCTCCTGATCATGGTGCGCGCTCGGGGAAGAGGGTGCTGCGGATCACGTCGAGCGCGGCGAGGGAGGAGACCTCCTGGGGGAAGGCGCGGACCGCCTCGACCGTGAGCGTAGACGACCAGCGCTCTTCGAGCTGACGGAGCATCGCCTCATCGGACTCGGCAAAGCGGGCGGCCTCGGGGTTCAGGCCCACGGCGCGCCGCTGCAGGCCAAACACCGAGCGCGATTCCACCAGCGCCAACACCAGCGCCAGCGCCAGCGCCAGCAGCAAACCGGTGTGCAGGCGCGACTGCATGACCAGCTTGTCCAG
>RGBZ01000284.1 GCA_009919365.1 bacterium | reverse complement strand
GCCGGTCGTCTGGATCGTGGCGTGATGCTGCCCTTCTGCAGCGCGATGGCCGCGCTGGGCCTCGGGCCGCGGCAGGTTGCGGAGGCTGCCGCGCGCGGCGAACTCGACCTCGGCACCTGGGAGATTCACAACGAGGAAGAGGCCCGGGCGCTCGGCGAGCGGATCGGTGCCGAAGCGGTGGCGCGCGTGGGTCGCACGGCTACGGAGCGGCGCGAGCGCATGGCACGTCTCGGTCCCCCGAACGAGACGATGCTCTATGTCATCGTGGCGACCGGAAACATCTTCGAGGATGCTGTGCAGGGCAAGGCGGCGGCGGTGCAGGGTGCCGACGTCATCGCGGTGATTCGTAGCACCGGCCAGTCGCTGCTCGACTTCGTTCCCTACGGCGAGACGACCGAGGGCTTCGGCGGCACCTACGCGACGCAGGCCAACTTCAGGGTGATGCGGACGGCGCTGGACGAGGTGGGTGAGCGCATCAACCGCTACGTGCTGCTGACGAACTACTGCAGCGGCCTCTGCATGCCGGAGATCGCGGCGATGGGCGCGCTCGAGCGGCTCGACATGATGCTCAACGACGCGCTCTACGGCATCCTCTTCCGCGACATCAACCCGGAGCGGACGCTCATCGACCAGTACTTCTCGCGCATGATCAACGCCCACGCCGGCGTCATTATCAACACGGGGGAAGACAACTACCTGACGACCGATGATGCGATCGAGGCGACCCACACCGTGCTCGCGAGCCAGCTCATCAACGAGCAGCTCGCCTTCCGGTCCGGGCTCCAGCCCTGGCAGCTCGGGCTGGGCCACGCCTTTGAGATGGACCCTGCAGCGCGGGACGGATTCCTCATGGAGCTCGCCCAGGCGCAGCTCGTGCGCGAGGTCTTCCCCGACCACAAGCTCAAGTACATGCCGCCCACCCGCTACATGACGGGCAATGTCTTCAAGGGTTATGTGCAGGACGCGATGTTCAACCTTGTGACGGCTTGGACGAAGCAGGGCATCCAGCTCCTCGGCATGCACACCGAGGCGATGCACACGCCCCACATGCACGACCGTCACATGGCGATTGAGAGTGCGCGCTACATCCTCAACAACGCCGCTTCGATTGGCGATGAGGTGGAGTTCAAGCGCGACGGA
>RGBZ01000283.1 GCA_009919365.1 bacterium | reverse complement strand
TCTGGCGGCACTGGCAGCGCTCGTCGTGGTGCTGATGAGCATCGGAAGGCAACATGTGGATAGGCGAGAGGGAGCGCTCTCATCACATCGCATCGGCGCTGCAGCCCTCTGTGGGACCCTCGTAACCAGTGGTGCGCTCTTGGGCAACATTGGCGGCGAGTACACAGCGGCGACGGCAGGGCTTGCAGCAGGAGCGCTGCTCCTCACAGCGCCGCTCCTTGCGCGAAGCCAAGCGAGTCGCTGGAGTGTTCTGATCTTCCTCACCCGTATCGTGGATTAACACTGCACTTCCGTTCGCGGGTGGTGCGCTCGCTGCGGGAGCAGGGGAGGCAGTTGGCGTTTGGTTCCTGCCACTGTTGATCTGGTGGGGTGTCGCCTACAACCTTTATCTCTACGGCATCAACGATCTCTATGACTTGGAAACGGATCGTAAGAATCCACGTAAGGGCGGCGCTGAGGGCGCACTTCTCCAGAACGGCGATCTGCCAACGCTGCGACGCCTCCTCCTGTTCGCAGCTGGCGCCGCCGCGCTCTTCGTGCTGACTGGCTCCGCTACCGTTCCAATCTGGTGCCTACTCGGCATCACGTTCGCTACGGCGTACAGCGCGCCAAGGTTCGTTCGCGCTCGCGCCGTGCCGATCTTGGATGCGGTGATCTCCGCGACACACTTCGTGATCCCTGCGGTTGCTGGCCTCGCGCTCGGCGGTGCGTTCCAGCAGGCTTGGGTTGCACCGTTGGCGGCGTTCTTTTTCTGGAATATGGGGAGCCATGTGGTCGGGGCGCTGCAGGATGAGGAGGCGGATCGACGGAGCGGGATCGCGACGGTTGGAACGCTTCTTGGCGTTCGTGGTGGGGGATGGTTCGCCATCTCACTCTACGCCGTGGCTGGGCTGCTGTTACTCCTTCAAGGTGAGCCGCTGCAGCGCATCGGGGCACTCCTACCGTTGGCGAGCATCCTCTCACTTCTTCCACTGATCGCAGGTCGCCCTACCCATGAGGCGGCACGCGCAGCCTGGCGCCGATTCATGCTGTTGAATCTCTTCCTCGGTGCGGGGGCCGCAATGCTGATCATTCGCAGCCTTGTTGGCGCTGCGTAGCGGTAGGATGCACAGATGAGTGACACGCCGCGATCAATATTGG
>RGBZ01000282.1 GCA_009919365.1 bacterium | reverse complement strand
GCGCACGCTCGAGGCTGTCGAGGCTGCTCTCCAGCAGGGGCGCGACCCAACGAGCCGTCCTGGCCCTCGGGTGCGCCCCTACCGTGAACGGCGGGACGCGCTTCGTTTCCATCTACCGACCGATACGAATGAAGTCGGAGAGCAATACTCGACGGTTCAGCGAACCTTGGGCCTTGGCCCGATGGTACATCCGTGCCACGCGGCGCATGGCCTCGGGAGCCTCGAGTCCTTCCTCGACCATCAGCGTCTTGATGTTGTCGCGGACGAACCGCGCCATCGGCGTCAGCGGTCGCGAGGGATCGCCCTTTCGCTTGGCCCCCACGCGGAACCGGACGACGCGCTCCTCTCCGTCCTTCCCACGAAAGACGACCTCGCGGAACTGCTGCTGGCTCGCTGGCATCGACTACCTCGCTCCGCTGTACGATAACGGGCGCGCGGCCTCGAGACGACGGCTTCGCACGATGAGTACACCAGCAAAGGTGGCGACCACCGCGGAGGCCACGCCGATGCCCAGGAGCTGCTGCGGCGTGAGCGAGAGCGAGCGGGCCACCGTTGTGACCGAGGTTGCGATAGAGGACTCTTCGGGTGCAGGCTCCGACGAAGGCAGAGGCACGGGAAGGGGCGCGACCAGCACCGTATCGACGGTTGCAGGCGCGGTTGACACCGAAGGAGCCTGCGAGGTCAACACAGGAGGCAGCGGCGCAGGCGTCCCGTAGGGCTTTCGCTCGGGTACTGGTGCAGGGGTGTAGGTGATCTCCGGTGGCTTCGACGTAGACCATGCCCCACCGTGGTGAGGCTTCGCCTCGACCTGCGGGTTGATGTCGCCGGTGTGCGTCATCGTGGGGAACAGAAGACGCGCGAGCGCGGCGCGACCGGACGGCCCCACCAGCTCGGACGATCCTTGGTCGGTGTACTTGAGACGCTTGCCGGAAGCCCAGGCGATGCTGCAGTACTTGCAACGCTCCATGTCGCGCGCGAAGATCGAAGCAAGACTGTCCACGCCTGCACCCTCGGACATCGCCTTCTTGAAGGCAACTCCGAAACCGCCACGCATCTCGCTCAACATGTAGCGGGTGTTGAACGCAGGATCCTTTCGCTGCTCGTAGCTGCCCTTGGCGGGGTTTGTCGCAGGACTTCCGGT
>RGBZ01000281.1 GCA_009919365.1 bacterium | reverse complement strand
CTGCGTTACTGAACGGCTGCCGATGATCGCCCCGATTGATGAGAGTGGCACCTATCTCGAAGGATTCAACGAGCTTAGTGGCAAAGACTGGCTAGTCGTTGCCGATCTGGTCTTTGCTGCCCTTGAGCAGAGCGGCAGCCTCTTGCGCCGAGAGAAGATCACACACCGCTACCCGCACTGCTGGCGCTGCGCCACGCCGCTTGCCTTCCGACTCGTGGATGAGTGGTTTATCAGCATGGGCGCAACCTACGAGAAGCCACGGGAGCAACTGAGCGCCGCGGAGAAGGCGGCGAGCCTCCGGTACCAGATCATGGACGTCGTCGACAACATTTCGTGGCTCCCATCATTCGGCCACGATCGCGAGCTTGATTGGCTGCGCAACATGAGTGACTGGATGATTTCCAAGAAGCGCTATTGGGGACTCGCACTGCCGATCTACGAGTGCGAAGGGTGTGGCTCTGTAGAGGTACTCGGGTCGCGGGCGGAGCTTGAGCAGCGCGCCATCGCCGGGCTTGATGCGTTGTCGGGGCATAGCCCCCATCGCCCATACATTGACGAGGTTCGCATCGCCTGCGCCAAGTGCGGTGGCGAGGTCCAGCGCGTCCCCGACGTTGGGAACCCGTGGCTCGACGCGGGCATCGTCTCGCTCTCGACAATGCGGTATCGCAGCGAACCTGAGTACTGGAAGCGTTGGTTCCCCGCAGATCTGATCACGGAGAGTTTCCCCGGCCAGTTCCGCAACTGGTTCTATTCGCTCCTCGCCATGTCTGCGGTCATGGTTGGGAGCGAACCAACGACAACCGTGTTTGGCTATGGACTTGTCTTTGCGGAAGATGGCCGCCAGATGCACAAGAGCTGGGGCAACTCCATAGAATTTGACGAGGCTGCTGATCGGATGGGCGCTGACGTCATGCGTTGGCTCTTTGCTGGATCCCGCCCCGAAGAGAACGTGCACTTCGGCTGGAACGGCGCGGATGAGGCGCGCCGCAAGCTGCTGGTGCTCTGGAACGTCTACGCCTTCCACATCAGCTACGCCAACAGCGCTGATTGGCGCCCTGGCGCCACGGCGAGCGCAGTTGCCCAAAGGGGCGCCATGGATCGCTGGATTCTGAGCCGCACCGCCGACCTCGTCACCACCGTTGAGGG
>RGBZ01000029.1 GCA_009919365.1 bacterium | reverse complement strand
GCGTGGTGGGCCACCAATAGCGTCGCGGAAGTAGCGGGCGCTCACGACGGAGGCCCCGAGCGCCGTGCATCGTGCGGCAAGGCCGCGGTCGTCAGTAATGACAACGATGCGGTCCGCGGAGCCAGGATCTGGCGTGCCGATCGCTTCGACGATCTTGTCATCGGCAGAGCGGGCACCCCCATCACGGAAGACCTCAATCGCGACCCCTGGGGTGATGGTCCGACGCAGGGTTGCCTCGAGGTTGTTGAGGCGCCCCTCATCCCGGCCGCCGACGTGATCTATGTCACCAACAACAGCTTCCTGCGTCGCGTTGAGTATCGCTCACGAATTGAAGCGTGTGGCGCACCGCTCTCAACGCACGGCATCATCACCGCCGCTTCAGCCGTGGCGCAGCACTTCGTTGATGCGGGCTATCGCCACATCCTGGTCTACGGGGCAGAGGGCCTCGCCGCCGAGCTACGCGACGCTGGGCTCGACGCCTGCCGCACCGCAGAATTCGACGGGCCAGAGTCGCTCGCCGTGTGGGGGGTTGATGCGGTGACAGTAGGCCTCGATCGCGAGTCCGATTGGCACGACCTCGCTGTTGCTACTGACGCGGTGCGCGCCGGTGCCCCACTCATCGTGCCGAACCGCGACGCCAACTACCCCGACCCAGGTCGACTCGTGCCGGGGACTGGTGCTGCGGTGGCGGCGCTGGAGGCGGCGACGGGGGTGCGCGCGACGGCCATCGGCAAGCCCGCCCCCGACCTGCTGCTGCAAGCGGCAGCCCTTGATGGGAGCGATATTCGCGACGCGATCATGATTGGTGACTCTCCTGCGACCGATATCGCTGCGGCGAATGCGGCGGGGTGTCGCTCCATTCTGTTGATGACGGGCGTCGGCGCAGGTGTTGGCGCTGTACAGATCGACGACTTACCAGCGGCGCAGCGGCCAACCTGGGTCGCGCGCGATGCGGCGGAGGCGGCGGGCATCCTTGCTGCAGTTACTGCGAGCGGTGTCCCACGTGGCTAGCAGCTTCCTCGACCTCTGGCGCGCAGCGGGCCGGGAGCGCCACCCAGGGAAGACGGGGTCGCTCCCCGCCCCACTCGACCGACTGAACGGCGAGGCGTTGGCGGCACGCGACGGCGCACACCCCCTCGCATTCCTGACCGGGGCTGAGCTCCTGACGCCGTGCACCGATGCCCTCTCGGGCTCGATAGAGGTGACGCCTGGGAGCCTTGTCGGTGGTGAGATTCATGCCCGCCTGCGTGCTCGCGCGACGAAAGAGATCAAGGCGCGTGGGACGCGCGTCTCAGTAAAGGGACACCTAGTGCGCGAGGTCACGCAATCCCTGACACAGAAGAACGGCGATCAGGAAATCACCACAACTTGGATCGAAGTGCTTGCCAGCGAGATCGCCAACGTGCCACTCATGGAGATTGCCGTGCCGGCGACGCTCGCCCCAGGCGACGAGATCGACCTCAAGATCCTTGCGCCCGCTCCAAAAATCGGGCCACCCTCCGTACACCTCGGTGCCTACATGGTGGTGTGGACGCTCCAGGTGGAGTGGGACATCGCCGCAGGCGCCGACGAGCGTGTGGCCGCCGTGATCAACGTTGCGCAGAATCCAGATCTGTTGCGATCGGGTGTGCTCTCGCTCGGCCCTTCGGCAATGATGGGAGCTTGGTCCGAAGGTGAAGTCTCCATGGATGTCGATCCGGCTCCACCGATTGCCCCAGGCAGTGCCTTAAGGGTCAACGTTCGTTGGCCGAGTGCATCGGGTGGCCGCGGCGCGCGCGTTGAACTCTACGCCGACCTAAAGATGGCGCCGCCCGTGCGCATTGCTGCCGCAGCGCTGCAAACCAGCGACCTTGCGAAGGGGAGCCTCATCACGTTTGCGATTCCGAGTGATGCGCCACCAGTGTTTGATGGCGCTGGGCTCTCGCTGCGTTATCGCATTAGAACCCTGATTGATCGTCCGCTGCGCAGCGACCTTGCCGCGGAGCGCAACGTGGTGATCGGCTAACCGTTCAGCGCCGCCATCGCGATGCTCGTACCGAATCCAATGATCAGCATCTGACCGACGATGCGCGTTGCGGTGACCGCGCGCTCTGGAAGAATGCGGCCCGCTGCGGCGCCAATCGCCCCCAGCGACGGCGTTGATCGGATCACTCCCAAGACCGGGGAGCCCAATGGCGAGCGCCAAGAAGTAGAGGATGGTTGCGGGGTTCATCGCGGTGAGGGCGATGAAGCGCAGGTAGAGCTGCCGGGCGCTCCCACGCACGCGCGGGTCGGCAGCCGCATCGCCGCTGATGCTTGATGCGCGAAGCGAGAGCAGCCCGCGGACCCCAATGGAGATCAGAATCCCACCCGAAAGGACCTGGAGCGGCACCAGGGCAACGGCGAGCAACTGGTTGAGGAGGCCGCCAACCACGAGCGCCAGCGAGCAGAAGAGGAGGTCAACTGTCGCAGCACCTGCGCCGGCGGCAAAGCCGCGGCGGAGGCCGCCCAGCATCCCCGCTTCGATGATGAGGACGGCGATCACTCCAACGGGGACAGCGACTGCGAAGCCTGCAAACATCCCCGCGAGCAGTGCGCCAAACATCGGTGCATCATAGGGCGGAGCGGTGGCCCAAAGAGGTCCTCGAGGCGAATAGGGAGGTTCTATGGCGCGAGTCTTTCTTACCGGGGCAACGGGATTTGTGGGGAGTCACGTGCTCCCAGCCCTGTTGAGCGCTGGACACTCCGTGACGGCACTCGTGCGCAGCGATGCGCGCGCAACGGCACTGCTCGCGCGCGTAGCCGCCTCGCCAGGAAAACTGGAGACCAGGATCGGCCACGTCAACGATCGCGCCTCGCTTGACGCGGCGATGGTTGGCTGCGACGCAGTGGTGCACCTTGTTGCGCTGCCGCGCGACTGGAACGATGGTGCCGACCTTGAGCGCGTTAATGCCGTTGGCACCGCCACCATGATTGCCGCCGCCGAGGCGGCGCGCATCACGCGCTTCATTCATCTCGGTGCACTCGGGGTACAAGAGCGACCGGAGTTGCACTATGCCAGCTCCAAGGCGCGCGGCGAGGGCTTCGTCCGCGCCTCGACGCTTGACTGGACGATCCTCAAGCCGAGCCTGATTTGGGGTGAGCGCGACGGCTTCTTCAACATTGTCGCGGCGCTCGTAAAGATTCCAGCGCCCGCCGTGCCTGTTCCTGGCAGCGGGAAGAGTCGCTTCCAGCCGGTCTGGGTTGGTGATGTGGCTCGTGCCATCGTGCAGGTGCTCGATGCGCCGAAGGGGAGCATTAAGGCTTCCTTTGAGCTTGGTGGTCCGCGGTACTGGACCTACGCCGAAATCACCCGCGAAGTGGCGCGCGCCCTTGGGAAGCGTCGCATCATCGTTCCGATGCCGGTGCCACTGATCACCCTCGTTGCGCGAATCTCCGAGGCCATTCGGTTCCCATTCCCCGTTGCAACAGATCAGTTGCGCCAGTTGGCGCTAGATAACATCGGCGCAACGGATGCGGTTGAGCGCGAGCTCGGCTTCGCTCCAGTCGACATGGGGGGCCGACTCGGCTACCTGAAGCGAAAGGCCAGTAAGCAGTAGGCGTCAGCGGCGCGAGGAGGATCAGATGCGGATCATCATCACAGCCAAGAGCGCTGCGGCCAAGGCGGGGGTGCTGGTCACGCCCGTCTTTAGTGATCAACTCGACTCACCGCATCTTCGTGAGGCTGATAGCAAGAGCGGCGGACGCATCGCTGCCCTTCGCGCGATTGGTGAGGGGACTGGCAGCCGATACAGCAGCACCCTTACCAGCGCCGGTCGACTCCCCGCAGATCATCTCCTTCTCGTCGGAGCCGGCGCGCGCGCCGATTTCGGGCGACAAGAGTTGCAGCGTTGGGCCTCGGCGGCTACGCGTCGCCTAGCGGGGCGCAAGGTCGCACGACTCGCCATCGATGCCACGGGGATCGTTGCTGCACTCACCAGCACCGCGCCTGCACTTCGCGCCGAGGGTGGCGCATCGTTCGGCGCAGGACTCTCCGCTGCGGCGGCGAAGGGGAGTGATGCAGCGGTGATCGCCGTTGACTTCATTGTGCGCGGCGTTATTGACGGCTCATTCCACGAAGGGATTGACGGGAAGAGTGTGATTGAGGCGCAGCCAGCTGCACTGACCGTGCTCGAAATCATCGTGCCAAGTGGAACCGATCTCGCCGCAGCACACGAGGGTGCTCGTCGCGCCGAGATCATCGCGAGCGGCGTGGTGCGCACACGGCGCTGGTCCAACTATCCGGCGAACGAGATGCCGCCGCTCGGCATTGCCGAAGAGGCGCGCGATCGTGCACGCGCCGTTGGCCTTCGCGCAACGATCATCACCGCTGCGCAGCTGCAGCGCATGGGTGCGGGCATGTTGCTCGCCGTCGGGAAAGGATCGAAGAATCCACCATGCCTTGTTGTGCTGTCAGGCGGCAAGCCAGGCGCGAAGGACCCGCTCGGCCGACGCCTCGCGATGGTTGGCAAGGGCGTCTGCTTCGATACCGGCGGCATCTCACTGAAGCCACCTGCTGAGATGGAAGAGATGAAGCACGACAAGAACGGCGCTATTGCGGTGCTCGAAGCTGCGGCAACAATTGCGCAGCTCGACCCAGGTCGTCCGATTCACGCAGTTGCCGCCTGCGTTGAGAACATGCCAGGCGGAAACGCTACGCGACCGGGCGATGTCGTCACCGCCCTGAATGGGAAGCGAGTCGAGATCACCAATACCGACGCCGAGGGGCGCCTCATCCTTGGTGACGCACTGCACTACGCAGAGCGCGAGCTCGGCGCAACGCATCTTGTAGATGTGGCGACGCTCACGGGAATCGCCTATTCCGCATATGGCGGCGAGGTTGCCGCGACCTGCGGTACCGATGCCAGCTTCCTGGACGAGTTCCACCTCGCCGCACGCCGTGCAGGTGAGGTGTACTGGCCATATCCGCTGGCAGAGGCCTACATGAAGAACATGTCGACCTGGTCAGCCGACTTCCAGAATTCGGGCTCTCGCGAGGCATCCCTGATTCGCAGTGGCCTCTTCCTTAGAGAATTCGTGACCGTACCGTGGGTACACCTCGACATTGCAGGGACCGCCTATCGCCGCAGTGTGGCCCCGTTCGCCGGGCGCGGCTCATCGGGGGCGGCGCACACCTCACTCGTTGAGCTGGCCATGGGGGGTGGCGTCCGTCGCTGAGGCTGATACTCTCCCTGTAGCGGAGGAGAGGAGGTCATCGATGGAGCACTCACCTGCGCCGACGCACAGCCCACGCACGTGGCGCACCCGAATTGGCGTCCTGCTCACCATTCCTCTCCTCATCGTTGGTCTCGGCCTGGCACAGGCCGGGCCGGTTCGCGGCGACCCTCTTGATGACGCCCTCGCGCAGCAGAAGGCACTCGCTGCGCAGCTCGCCGCCCAGCAGAAGGCCCTCGACGCACTGATCGCCCAGCAGGGCGCCCTTACCGCGCAGCTCGCTTCGACCAGTGCGGCGCTCGCGAAGAACACCGCACGACAGGCGATCTTGGCCTCGCGCATCCGCGAGGCGTACATCGCCGATCAGACGCCACCACTCTGGATCCTGCTCTCCGGTCAGAGCTTCACCGACATCCTGCTCGACATCGCCGGCTTTAATGCCCTCGGTGCGGAAGATGTGAAGCTCGCCGACGGCATCAGTCGCGATGCGGCGCGCCTTGCGGAGATTGAAGATCAAGTCCGTGCAAACCGCGCAGAAACAGAGAAGCTGCGTGCTTCTGCGGCAAAGCAGAAGGCGGCGCTCGACAAGCAGGTCTCGTTGCTGAATGCCGCGAAGGTACGACTTGCCGCCGCGATCGCTGCACAGAAGAGGGCGATTGCCGCGCAGAAGGCGGCAATGGACAAGGTGATCGCCGACAAGAAGAAACTCGCCGCCGCCGTCGCCGCCCTTAAGGCCGAAGAGGCGCGTGTGACCGCAACCGTAAATGCCCTCCTCAAGGGTCAGTTCGGCTCAGGTCTCCCCACCGTGTATCAGGGCGGTTGGACCTGGCCGATCGTGCACAACGGATCAGGCTTTGTGAAGCCGGTCGGCGGAAGCCGTCCGTACATCTCACAAAAGTTTGGCTGCGTGAGTTGGCCGATCTATCCGAAGAGCTCAACCTGTCCGAAGGGGTATCCATATCTTCACAACGGCGTTGACATCGCAGCTGCTCCTGGCACGCCGATCTATGCCGCAGCAACAGGGAAGGTGATGATCGCCGGAATCTGCAGTTATTGCGTTGTATGGAAGGGGATGCGTCCACTCGCGTGGATCTGGATCGCCCACTCCAAGAGCATGGTCTCCATCTATGGGCATATCGGAGACGGCAAGGTTTCTAGCCAGCCGAAGTGGCGCGTGAAGGCTGGTGAGTTCGTGTCGGCGGGGCAGCTGATCGCCTTCGTCGGCTCCACCGGAAACGTTACTGGACCACACCTGCATCTGTCGCTGCTACAAAATGGCAAATACGTGTGTATCCAGAAGTACCTACCTGGGGGAGCCTGTTCTGCGTACTGATCGCACCGTTGCGGTGATCCTTGCTGGGGGCGAAGGGAATCGACTTGGCGTGCTCTCGGGAGTACGTGCAAAGCCTGCCGTTCCCTTCGGTGGCAAGTACCGAATCATTGACTTCACTCTTTCCAACTGCGTCAACAGCGGTATCGGCGACGTTCTGGTGCTGACGCAGTACAACCCTCGATCGCTGAATGACCATATCGGCCGTGGTCGTCCGTGGGATCTCGATCGCACCATTGGTGGAGTGCGGATTCTGCAACCGCAAGTTGGCCGCGGCAATACGGCGAATTGGTATAGCGGTACTGCGGATGCGGTGCTGCAGAATCTCCGCGAGATCGTCGCGAACGGTGCCGAGACGGTCCTCGTGCTCGCAGGCGATCACATCTACAAAATGGATTATGAACGGCTGATTGCCGCTCACCAGCGCAGCGGTGCCGATGTCACCGTTTCGGTCCGCGAGGTCAGCCTTGAGGATGCGCGCCGCATGGGAGTTGTTGATACCGATGAGCGCAGCCGCATCACGGGCTTCCAAGAGAAGCCGAAGCGGCCAACCAGCCGCCTCGCCAG
Source organism: bacterium (assembly GCA_009919365.1). The sequence goes on along the minus strand of RGBZ01000029.1, from coordinate 2,266 downwards.
CATGGGGATCTATGCCTTCACCGCCGATGCGCTCGCCGCGTGGCTCGATGCGGCACGCCCCGACTTTGGTGCTGACGTACTCCCCGCCATGGTCGCCGGGGGCGCAAAGGTCATGGCTCACCGCTTTAAGGGGTACTGGCAGGACGTGGGGACGCTCCCTGCCTACTTCGACGCGAATATGGCGCTCCTGGAGGCGAAGCCGGCACTCGACCTCTACGAGCGCGATTGGCTGATCCTCACCCGCTCCGAGGAGCGCGCTCCCGCACGAATCGGTGCCGATGCTCGGGTCGAGCAGTCGATGATCTCGCACGGCTGTGTGATTGAGGGGATCGTGGAGCGCAGTGTGCTCTCACCTGGCGTCCGCGTTGGTCGTGGCGCGGTGGTGCGCGACAGCATCGTCATGTTCGATGCGGTGATTGGACCTGGCGCCGTTATTGATCACGCCATCATCGATAAAGAGGTTCGCATCGGCAGAGACGCAAAGATTGGCGTCGGCGAGCTACCAGGAGCGCCAAGTCGCGCCAACCCAGAGATGCTCGCGACTGGCCTTGTTGTGATTGGGAAGCAGGCAGAGGTCCCCGATGGCGCATCGATCGGCCGCAACGTGTTGGTCGATGCTGAGGCGAGCCTGAGTGACTGGTCCGACAGTGGTGCGGTGAGAGCGGGCGCAACGATCAAGGCTGCGCGCACCTGGAACCAGCGCCGCACGGCGCGGTAGTTCCGTGACAGTGCTGCAGGTCGCGTCGATTCCCGCGCTGCTTGAACGGCTCGGTATCACTGCGCCCGCTCCACACCGACGCGATGACGCAACGGTGTGGGACCTAGAGCTTGACGGCGAGCGCCGCCGCTCCCTGCGCCTCTCGCTCATCCACGATGCGCGGCCGGGCGGTGTCATCGTGGTCTGGGCGCATCTGGCGCCACCACTCGGCGACGGACTACGTAAGGCGTATCGACGTCTCTTGGAGTGGAACGACAAGTACCTCTTTGCAAAGTTCGGCATTGCCGAAGATGGCCGGCCGGTGCTCAGCATTGAGCTCCGCGCGGAGCAGGCAACGGAAAGCGATCTTATTGAGGCACTCGCACGCACAGTACTGATCGCCGACCGCCTCCTCGACGAAACCGCCGCGTGGATCTGGATCGGTGGCCGTATCCCCGCGGACGACGGTTCTCCGCGCCGAAACCAGCCCCTCTTGCGCGCCGTTCCCAATCTCGCCGATCGTCTGGAGGGGTAGCCTTCGGGCGATCACGGCAGGGCTATGCTTCGCCTATGGCTGAACTAGACCGCCCCACGCGACCCGTCCCACGGCCGCTCCCTGCGCTCTTGACGGGCGAGAACGCCGATGTCTATTTCCTCCGATCCGAGCAGGTGTTGGCTGGCGATGGGCGCAATCCTGTCGTCACGATGGAGGTCTTCTGCCGCCGCGCTGGCGCCACCCTCTGCGGCATTGATGAGGCGAAGGGGCTGCTCTCGCTTGCACTTGAAGCCGATGCCGCCGCGGGGAAGGCAGAGGTTTGGGCGCTGAAGGATGGGGATGAGATTGAGGCGAAAGAGGTCGTCTTGCGCATTCGCGCGCCGTACCAGTCAATCGCGCGATTTGAGACCGCGTATTTGGGGATGATGGCGCACGGCACTGGATGGGCGACAGCGGCGCGCGCCATTGTCGACGCAGCCGCACCAACGCCCGTGATCGCATTTGGTGCGCGCCACGTGCATCCAAACATTGCAGACCGCCTCGACTACGCCGCGATCATCGGCGGCGCGACGAGTTCGTCAACGACAGCGGGGAGTTCACGCGCCGGACGCTTGCCGGTGGGCACCATGCCACATGCGCTCGTCCTCATCTACGGCGACACCGTTGAAGCGGCACTCGCTTTCGATCGCCAGATGGATTCAGAGGTGCCACGGATCGTGCTCGTGGATACCTTCCGCGATGAGTCCGAAGAGTCAACCCGTGTCGCCGCGGCGCTCGGGAGCAAACTCGGCGGTGTGCGTCTGGACCGCGCGAGTGAGCTCGGTGGCGTCACTCCTGCCCTCGTCGCAGAGGTGCGAGCCGCGCTCGACGCCGCGGGCGCGTCAGCGGCGCAGATCGTGATCTCAGGGGGCCTCTCGCTGGAGCGCATCGCCGAATTCAAGGCGGCAGGGTCGCGCGTAGACACCTACGCCGTAGGGAGTGCGATCTCGGGGGTCCGGCCGATTGACTTCACCGCTGACATTCATGAGATCGACGGGCGGCCGATTGGGAAGCGCGGGCGATCTACGGGCATC
>RGBZ01000280.1 GCA_009919365.1 bacterium | reverse complement strand
TCGATATCGGGCATGGTGACTCGCTCAACATTGAGGAATCGTTCGAAGGGGAGTTCGTAGTGCAGCGGGTCAACCGGAGTGATCCCTAAGGTGTAGGTCACGATCGACCCTGGCGCACTCCCTCGGCAGGTGGTGGCAATCCCCTGCTCCCTTGCGAAGCGTACGAAGTCAGCCACGATGAGGAAGTAGGCCGCGTATCCCATCTTGATGATGATGCCCAGCTCATACTCCAACCGCTCGCGCGCCGTTTCGCTGGGAGTACCGTAGCGCTGGGTTAGGCCACGCGTTGCCTCTTTGCGAAGCCAACTGTTGACATCCTCGCCCGCAGGAACCTCAATGTTCGGTAGGCGCAGGGTGCCGAGTTCCAGGTTGAAGTCCACCATCTCGGCGATGAGCCGCGTGTTCTTGAGCAGTTCTGGGCGATCAGGGAAGAGCGCGGCCATCTGTTCTGGAGACTTGAGGTAGAAGTCGCCAGAACCAAACTTCATGCGGCCTGGTGTCTCAAGGTTGCTTGCCGTGCCAATGCAGAGGAGCACATCGTGCGCATCGCGCTGATCGGCACGCACGTAGTGCAGGTCGTTTGTCAACACGAGCGGGAGGCCGACTTCGGGGGCGAGACGAAAGAGCTGCTCGTTGAGCCGACGCTGCTCGGGGAGACCGTGATCTTGCACCTCGAGGAAGAAGCGCCCCTTCCCAAAGATTTCGCCGTACGTCCCAGCGAGGGCTCGCGCATGCTCCCAGTCATCAACCTCCAGCGCGCGTGCGATCTCGCCGTTCAAGCAGCCCGAGAGTCCGACGAGGCCCTCAGCATGCTGCGCAAGATGCTCGTGGTCGGTACGTGGCTTGTAGTAGAGCCCGTCGAGATGGGCGTCGGTGACGATCCGGCAGAGGTTGCGATAGCCAGTGCCGCTCGTTGCGAGGGCGATCAGATGGAACGGCTGCTGGTCGGCCTTCCCCTCCTTGTCGCGCATCCCACGTCGAGCCACGTATGTCTCAACGCCGATGATCGGCTTAATCCCGTACTCCTTTGCCGCCTGCACAAATTGCACAGAGCCGTAGAGGGCGCCGTGGTCGGTGAGGGCAATGGAGTCCATCCCGAGGCGCTTCGTCTCCTCCATCAGTGACTCCAGGTTGCTCATGCCGTCGAGCAGGCTGAACTC
>RGBZ01000279.1 GCA_009919365.1 bacterium | reverse complement strand
GGTCGCCGGCGCCGATCGCCTCGCCGACCTCTCACACCTCTCCCACGAGGTTGCTGAGATTGCGAACCTCGCCCCCGACGACCATCAGCCGTACGTTGGCCGTTCAGCGTTCGCCCACAAGGGCGGCGTGCACGGTGCGGCCCAGGTGAAGACGCCACGTGCCTATCAACACATTGATCCATCGCTCGTTGGCAACCGCGGTCGACTCGTCGTCTCGGAGCTGGGCGGCAAGGCGAACACGGGGAGCCGTGCGGCAGAGCTAGGCGTTGAGCTGGCAAACTCCGGACTCGACTCGAAGACCCTCTCAACGCTCGTCAAGGAGATGGAGGCGGGTGGCGCGAGCTACGAGGGTGCGGAGGCCTCGTTCCAGCTGCTCGTTGAGCGTCATCGCCCCACCTATGTCGCCCCATTCACCATCGTCGATTTCACCGTGATCGTGGAGCAGCGCGAAGGTGCCCCTGGTCGTGCCGAGGCAACGGTCCGCGTCGAGGTTGCGGGGGAGCGCCTCCACACCGCCGCCGACGGCAACGGCCCAGTGAACGCACTCGACCGCGCGCTCCGCAAGGCGCTCGGTGCCTTCTACCCGCAGCTTGATGCGGTGCACCTGGTTGACTACAAGGTGCGCATCCTTGACGGCGCTTCGGCGACTGGGGCGAAGACGCGCGTCGTCATTGACTCTGTGGCCGACAGCGAGACCTGGTCGACGATGGGCGTTGGCGAGAACATCATCTCCGCATCGGCCGCGGCCCTCGCCGATTCGCTGGAGTACGCCCTGCGGGTGCAGGGCGGCGAAGTGTCACGTCGCTCAGAGCGCGATACGGCGAACGGACAACCTTCGTGAATGAGGCGATCGCCTACGCCGGTGAACCTGGCGCCTTCGCCGAGGATGCACTTCTCGCCTATTTCGGTGCCGCAGCTCTATCGCTGAGCCTCACCTCGTTCGGCGACGTTCGCGCAGCCGTCCTCGATGGGCGAGCGGCCTCCGGCGTCCTACCGATTGAGAACCTGATCAACGGCACCGTGCGCGAGACGCTCGACCTGCTGCGCGATGGCGCACTCGAGATCGTTGGTGAGGTGGTGGTGCCGGTCTCCCTCGTGCTCGCCGCCCTTCCTGGTGTGGCGCTCGAGCAAGTGGAGCGCGTCTACAGCCACGCGCAGGCACTCGCGC
>RGBZ01000278.1 GCA_009919365.1 bacterium | reverse complement strand
ACCCGGCGACGGCGCCCCGCACCGAACTTGTCATCACGCTTCTTGAATCGCTTTGGTGCCTCAGGCATGGTGTGCTCCTCTCAATTTGATGTGGTTGGGTTTAGAACGGAAGATCATCAAGATCGCTCGGCACCGACTGGTTGCTCTCTTCTGGAGCGCCCTGGCTCGGTGCAGACGATCGTGGCGCACGAGGTGCGTTTGGATCAGCGTCAGGGTTTCGATCAACGACGACGACTTCGCTGGCGAGGATGTCGAGCGCAACGCGCTTCTCCCCCTCTTTCGAGTCGTACAGGTCGACCTGCAGCCGACCCTCGGCGTAGACCTTGCGACCCTTGCGGAGCCATTCGGCCAGTTTCACTGAGCGCTCACCAAACATGATGACGCGGTACCAGGTCGTCTTATCTTCCCAGTCGCCGCCAGCAGCCTTGCGGCGCTCGTTGGTGGCAACCCGCATCTCAAGGCGCGGCTTCCCATCGGCGGTGTACTTGAGCTCTGGGTCGGCACCAAGGTTTCCGATGATGCTGATCTTTGCGAACGACATGGGCTACTCCCCGTCAGCTGCTGCGGCTGCGGCGGCCGCGGCGGCGATTTCGCCCTCAGTGTCATCGGCATCGAGTTCGAGTTGCGCCGGCGTACCACCATCGAGGTTGAAATCGCGTAGGGCTGCAGCACCCTTGCGCTCGTCGCGAATCACGAGGTGGCGGAGCACCTCCTCAGTAATCAGGAGCACGCGCTCAATCTCCGCGATCGCCGATGCGGCAACCTCAAAGACATAGATCTGGTACACGCCATCTTTGGCGTGATCGATCTCGTAGGCCATGCGGCGGCGGCCCCAGGCGACGTCCTTCAGGATTGTTCCACCCTGCTCGGTGATGGAGCGGGTGGTGCGCTCGAAGATCGCCTTCGTGCGCTCTTCCGTCACATCGGGACGGAGAATCAACATGAGCTCATAGCGGCGCATTGGCCACTCCTTCCTATGGATTCGCCCCGGTGCACCCTACGCAACTTGCGCGTAGTGGGCCGGAGCCGAAAGGCAGCCGTGAGTGTAGCAGGGGGTGCGGGGGGCATCAATGGCGGGAGTGTGGAGGCGACGGCCGGATTCGAACCGGCGAATAGGGGTTTTGCAGACCCCCCCCTTAGACCACTTGGGTACGTCGCCCTGTTGCGTG
>RGBZ01000277.1 GCA_009919365.1 bacterium | reverse complement strand
CGTCACGGCGCTCGTCGCGCAGGCCGAGGCTGCTTGGCCGGCCTGTCCGAGATTTTCCTACACCGAACAGGAGCATGGAAACTGGAGCCTCGTCTCCCAGATCCTCATCCTGCTTCAAGACCGCTACTCCTGCGCTCCCTTCCTTCGGGGGCGCGAGTTGCTGCAGCTCTCCCTCGATACCATCCCCCAGATTGACGATGTCAGCGCCCGCATGGAGTCCATCACCGGCTTCATGCTCGCACCCGTCGGCGGGCTCCTCGACAAGGGAGAGTTCCTTGCGATGCTCGCGCAGAAGGTGATGCGCTGCACTCCCTACATCCGCCACCCATCCTATCCCTTCTTCACGCCTGAGCCCGACATCATTCACGAGCTCCGCGGCCATGCGCCTATGTTCCTGCACCCGGAGTTCGTCGAGATGTCGGTCCGCATCGGCCGCGCCGCCGGACGAGCTGTGGAGACGGGCGACCAGAAGATGCTCGACCTCATCGGGCTCTTCTACTGGTACACCGTGGAGTATGGCCTGGTGAAGGAAGGGGGCGAAGTGAAGATCTTCGGCGCCGGCAACAACGGCGGCATCCAAGACCTCCTGCGCTCCATCGACCCGACCATCGAGCACCGCCCCTTCTCACTCGACGCGGTCCGCGACCTCTCCATCGACTACGATGCCCCGCAGGACCTCTTCTTCGTCGCAGAGTCCTTCGAGCAGGTGCTCGACTACGCCGACCAGCTCGTCACCGCCGCCCACGCCTAGGGCGACGCGCTACGGGAAGGGGCCGCCGGTGCACTCGCCGTCCAGGCACGACTCCTGATGCAGCCCAACGCTACCGGCGCCGACGATGACAAACGCTGCGGCGGTCGGAGGCGCGGCGCCGCCGCAGTAGACGGGTGACCGGGTGGCAACAGCCAGACCGGTCGGCGTGCTGAAGACGCCCTGAACCGTCAGCGCCGGGTTGTAGGACTGCGTGACCCGCGCAACGACCTCGATGCTCCAGTCGATGCCGCTGATCGCGGTGGCGGGGTCCATGCAGGGGAGCATCGCGCGGAGCTCCGCCTCGGTCGTGGCAACTGCAAACGAGGTGCCGCTGTCGAAGCTCATCATGCAGCTGTCCGGAGTGGTCCAGAGGCGATAGGGCTCCGCGGTGGCCGGATCGTAGACGCCGCAGGGATCG
>RGBZ01000276.1 GCA_009919365.1 bacterium | reverse complement strand
TGGCGAGCATCACGAACCAGTCGCGGAACCGGCCGAGACATTCGGCCTCGAGAGCGGTCGCGTCGCCCTCGGTCGCCACGAAGTCGAACCAGGTCGTGAACTCCGGCGGCAGCGTGCGCGGGTTGTAGCCCCGGTGAAACAGCTCCGTCATCGTGGGCCGCTGCGCGAGGTCGGCGCGGAGATCGCGAACGAGTGGCGGGGTGGAGACCATGGCCGCGAGTCTACGCCCGACAGGGACAACCCTGGTCCCCGGGTCGGCTAACGCCTCGCAGGGGGCTTGACCCGATACGAAACGCCTGTACACTAATACGGTCGCGAGGCTGGAGCCGATTGCTTTGATTCCGCCGTTTTTGCCAACGGGGTTTTTGCCTGAAGGAATGCACGAGGCATTCGAGGGAGAAGTCATGGATCGATTCGCTGCTGGCTCAGTCGAGCGAAAACGGCTGGGCCGCCAAATCAGCCGATGGATGCGACTCTGCCGATCCTCCGGGGCCCTGCGGTTTTGTCTGAACGGAAGCTTCGTGACAGCCAAGGAATCTCCCAACGACGCGGACGCCGTTGTCTTGCTCGGAACAGACTTCGCCGATCGCGTGGCCCGCGGCAATCTTGATGCCATAGAGTTGTCGGAGATTCTCGGAATGCGTCCGACAGAACACCTGTTTGCGGCGGAAGATCGCCGCGACTGGGACGATTGGATACACTTCTTTAGTCGGACGAGCGATCCTGCGACACGAAAAGGCCTGGTGGAGGTGGTGCTGTGATTACCAACGCCGCTGAATATGAGAAGGCCCACAGCGACCTCCGGATCCTCGAGCAGCGGATCGCCGACCTCGAGCGCGATCATCCCGTCGGAGAGAAGGGATTCACCAAGGCAGGCGTCCGCAAGATGATCGCCAAGATCAACGAGGAGCTTGCCGTCTTCGAGAGCCGGGAAGAGGCCAGGCTGGCCACGCCGCGCTGACTTCGCCACGAACCCGGTCGCACTCGCCCGCGATCGGGCGTGGGCCGCCAGCCGGAAATCGACGAGTTCCCCACTCATGCTCTCAAGCGGCCCCCGCAGCCGCTCGTCGCACTCGAAGGCCACGTACAGGGAGTCGCGGCGAATAGTGAACCAGCTCCGGCCCTCCTGCTCCTGCATCCAGATCGAGATCGGGAACTTCCGCCAGCTCG
>RGBZ01000275.1 GCA_009919365.1 bacterium | reverse complement strand
TTAGATATAACTAAAGATATTACTTTAAACAAAATGTCTTTTAATAATGTAGGGACTAATGAAAAATCTACTAAATTTAAAGAAGTTCTCCAGATGGTTTTTGCTAATGTTTTATTAAATATTAATAATGAAATTATTCAAAGTGATTTAAAAAATAAAATTAAAGAAAAATTGAAAGATCCTAAAAATAAAATTCCTCAAGATTTATTGAAAAAATTAGGAAGAGTTTTAAAATAATTTTTTTATTAAGTTTATATTTTCAATTTTTTTTATAACATTATTAGTTGAAATATTTTTCATAGCATTGGATGAATGGCTTACGTCTTGATAGCCATCCGGAATTATCTGATTCATAAAAGTTGAATATTTAGTGTAATTTAAGGGTGTGGAGCCGATAAGAACCAACGTATCTATACCAATTGAAGCAGCGAGATGATGCATACCGCTGTCATTTCCGATAAAAAATTTTCCAAAACTCATACCAACAATCGCTTCTCTAATATTTAAATTGCAAAGTGAAAATATATTATCAATCCTTAATTTTTCTTTAATCAAATTAAATTCTACTTCTTCATTTTTTCCACCAGCAATTATAAAATTAGTTGTAAAATTTTTATTTAAATAATCTATAAGCGTTATCCAATTTTCAATAGGCCATTTAACAGTTGGTCCAGAACCACCGATTCCAATTATAATATTTTTGTTTTTAATAAATTTATATTTAATATTAAAGTCTTCTTTTTCTTTATTAGTAATTATTATTTCAGCATTTCTTTTAAATTCCTTATTATTGGTAATCATTTTTGTAAAATTAATAGCTTCTTCATAAATATTAAAATTTTTATTGAAAAAATTCTTATTGAAAATTAAAGGAGATAAAAAAAGAAATTGAAAATTTCTTCCGTAACCTAGAATATTTTTAATACCAGCTAATTTGCATAATAAAGCATATCTGCAACTCTGATGTAAGATAAATGCCTTATCAAATGAATAAGATTTAATTAAATTTTTAAGTCGAAAAAAACCCATGATTCCGTCATGTTTTTCTTTGCCACTCTTATCTCTTTCAAGATAAATTATTTTAATTTTTTTATCATGAATTAATATTTGATCAGCGACAGTTCTTTTTTTTGTAAGAATATAAATTTCAGAATTTTTCTCTAGCTCTGC
>RGBZ01000274.1 GCA_009919365.1 bacterium | reverse complement strand
CAGCAGCAAGCGCAAGGCCTCGGGGTCAGTGATGTCGAGGTAGTCGCTGGTGAGCACGCGAACGCGCTGCGGCGCACCGGTCTCGACCATCGCCTCCAGGTCGGGCAGCAGGAGCCGCAGGCCCGTGGTTTTGATGAACGCGACCGCCAGGTCGGCCTGCGTGGCCCAGGTGAACGCTTCGGAGAGGTGGGGTAGAAAGTGGTCGGCGCCACCGGTCACCAGCCGCTTGGTCGGCACGGGCTTGCGGGTGGCTAGCGCGTTGGTCCAGCGTTCGGTTCGATCGGGCCGCTGGTCGACGGTGAGCCACACGTCGATCTGATGCACATCGGGCCATCGGCTGAACCATTGCCGTAGCGTGGCTTCGTCGGCATCGGTGAATCGGCGCCCACCATGATCGCGCTCGCCGGTGCCATGTTTGAAGCTGACGTACAGCGTGCCGCCGGGGCGCAGCGCGCACCACAACCGGTCGAGGGTGGTCGGTATCGCGAATAGCGGCACGTGAAGCAGACTGGCGCAGCACCAGATACCGTCGAACGCTTCAGCTTCGTCGATATCCTCGAGGCGCCGAACTGCGACCTCGAACCCGCAGTGGGCGCTGGCCAGACGTGCCAACTCTGGGGATGCGTCGAAGGCGGTGACCTGGAAGCCAGCCCCGGCGAAGGCCTTGGCATCACGTCCCGAGCCGCAGCCGGCATCGAGGATGTGGGCTCCAGGCTTTAGGTGAGCGAGGAACCGTTGGTGGATCGCTGTCATGTCCACACCGACGGTCGAGCCGAAGAACTCGGCCGCGAACTGTTTGTAGTACTGATCAGTGTGGTCCATTCCCGGGGGAGGCTTTGTCGACGATGACTTTGTCGCCAAGCGTACCAGGCAAAACAGTATCGGCGCCCAGCCGTGGGAGGTCGCCAACGGCTGCTAGCGCGGCGATCGGCACTATGGCCTGCTGCCGCACACTGACCTATGGGACCTCCTTCAGGTGGCTGTGTGTGCGATCGAACGACAGCTTTGCTGCGACGAGATTGGGGTCGCGGGAGTCTCTCGGGAGTCGCAAGCGGACCTATTCAGGGGAGGGTAGTTCGAATCCCCGGCCCCACCAAAAAAGGGGGTCTGAAAACTGAGCGAGTTAGTTAAACAATCGCTTCTGGGCCGCCAGATGTCAATCGTTTTCGC
>RGBZ01000273.1 GCA_009919365.1 bacterium | reverse complement strand
GAACCGGTTGCCCAGAACAGCGCGCAGCTCAACATTGAATTCATGGCCGGCACAGAGTGGATGAACGAGATGGTCATGGTTCTTTCGGGACAAGCGCCGGAAGGCACCATTGACGTCGCTGTTGTTGGCCAAGAGTCAGAAGACTTCTCTGCATCGGTAAACAGCGCCGGTCAATTTGCGGTGTGGTGGCCATCAACCAGCGGACAGGTGACTGGGAGAGTTGTTGCCCGCGATGCGGAGGGAAGCGAACTCGCCTCCCTGGAACTAGCTGACTACTACGGCGACTCCGGAGCGCGACAAAATGCGCCGCCCGCTGATGGGTTCGGCGATGGGACAGATTCCGATCCGACATCAGAGATGCCTGGCGGCGACATGCTGGATCTTGAGCCTCCGCTGCCGCCTGTCCAGGGTGGCGACGGAACCTTTGAGCCCGCGCAGATCACGAACGTCCGAGTTCCAGATGAAGTGCAGGCGGGCACCCCACTGGTGATTCGCTTCCGCATGACGGATACCTCGGGCTACCAGGCACCCGTTGCATTCATCGGTGGTCCGAGCGGCTGGGTATCGAACTGGTGTGGTGATTGCGAGCACACGCATCAACTGGTTTGGAGAGGTTGCCGCCGGAAGCACATTCAGCGTGTCTACGTATGCAACAGACGAGAGCGACATCGCCTACGTCGTGGCCTGGGTAGATGGACCAAACGGTCGAGTGACAAACGACGCAGGACAACCCTGGGCTTCTGATATGGGCCTCGAAACGATTGCGAGAAATGGCGGTGTTGGTTGGGAGCAGTTTGTTCAGACCATCACGCTGCGAGATGACGCATCGCCCGGTCGCTACAGGCTCTGGTTCTCTGTTGGAGACGTCCTTGGTAATCGCGACGCCCTCTACAGCGTCACGCTCATTGAGTTCGTGATCGAGTAAGGGCTGCGCGGCTACTCCTCAATTTCGTCGAGAAGCCGCGCCCGCGTGATCGCGTCCGCACCGTACTTCCGGCGCATGGAGTCGGCGGCGGCGGTGATGGTGCGTTCGCGTGCCTGCGCCGCGCCGTCAAAGAGGGCGAGCTGCTCATCTTCGCCAAGATCCGAAGTCGAAACACCAATGAGCCGATAAGCGCTGCCGCGCGCCGTCTTCTTTAACAGCGCGCGCACCGCCTCAAAGATTGGGCC
>RGBZ01000272.1 GCA_009919365.1 bacterium | reverse complement strand
GGTCGGCCGATATTGGCGGCGACGTTGAACTCGCGCACCATGCGGTCGACGATGATGTCGAGGTGGAGCTCGCCCATGCCCGCAATGCGGGTCTGGCCCGACTCCTGGTCGGTGTGCACTCGGAAGGTTGGGTCCTCTTCGGCGAGTCGCTGTAGGGCGACGCCCATCTTCTCCTGGTCGGCCTTTGTCTTTGGCTCAACGCTCAGCTCGATCACTGGATCTGGGAAGGTCATCGACTCGAGCACAATTGGGTGCTCTGGATCGCAGAGGGTGTCGCCGGTGAAGGTGTCCTTGAGGCCGACGGCTGCGGCGATGTCACCGGTTCGGACCTCGTCAATCTCTTCACGGTGGTTGGCATGCATGCGGATCAGGCGGCCGATGCGCTCCTTCTTCCCTTTTGACGGGTTGAGGACGTACGAACCTGCCTTAAGGACGCCAGAGTAGACGCGGAAGAAGCCGAGCTTCCCAACGAATGGGTCGGCGGCGATCTTGAAGGCGAGGGCGGCGAACGGTGCCTCGTCATCGACTGGGCGTGACATCTCAGTTTCAACGTTGCGCGGGTCGGTCCCCTTGATCCCTGGAACGTCAAGCGGGCTTGGGAGGTACTCGACAACGGCGTCGAGCATTGGCTGCACACCCTTGTTCTTGAGGGCGGAGCCGGTGAGCACGGGAACAATCTTGTAGCCAAGGGTGCCGACCCGGATCCCCTCGCGGACCTGCTCAGGGCTCAGCGTTCCCGTCTCCAGGTAGGTCTCCGTGAGTGCGTCGGTCTGGCCCGCCGCCTGGTCCAGCATGAAGGCGTGCCACTTGTCGGCCTCAGCCTTGAGTTCGGCTCGGATCGGTCGGCGCTCGCTCTTCTCGCCCTTGTCGTCGAGGTAGACGATCTCTTCCATGGCGATGAGGTCGATGACCCCTTCGAACTTATCTTCGAGTCCGATCGGGAGCTGGAGTGGGACGGCGTTTGCGCCGAGGCGGTCCTTGATCATGTCAAAGCAGCGCCAGAAGTCGGCGCCGGTTCGGTCAAGCTTGTTGATGAAGCAGAAGCGTGGAACGGCGTGGCGGTCAGCTTGGCGCCAAACGGTTTCAGACTGTGGCTCTACGCCGGCGACACCGTCAAAGATGACAACCGCGCCGTCGAGAACGCGGAGTGAACGCTCCACCTCAACGGTGA
>RGBZ01000271.1 GCA_009919365.1 bacterium | reverse complement strand
CATGTTCGCCGCCTTCCGCGCCGTGTTCGGCCCCTGCTTCGACGGCCGGCTTCTTGTTGAAGAAGCCCGTGAGATAGAGGGTTGCACCGACGGAGATGCCGATGAGCGCCAACGCGCCTGCGGCAACCAGCACGATGAAGATGATTTTGGATTTCTTCTTCGGCGCGCCTTCTTCACCCGCAGCGGCTTCCGCCTCGGGTGCTTTCTTCTTCTCTTCTTTCTTGTCTGACATCGGTGCCTTCCCGGTCAAGGTTTAAACGAACAGATCCACGGCCTGGTTGCCGCGGGCGACCGTGGGTACGGTCATCTCACCATCGGCCTCATCGGCCACGCGTGCGACCCGGCGCATCTCGCCGGCGGCCGAACCGCCGCGCTGGCGCGTGCCAGCGGGATCGCGTGAGCTGGATTGGGCAAAGGACCAGTTCGTCAAGCTCAACCCAGCCGATTCTAAAGATTCCCGAAGCCGAGGCAAACCCGACTCGAGCAGACCGCGCACTTCCGGATGGTTGACCGCGACGTTCGCAGTCACTCGGTTGCCGTCCACGCGCAGCGAAATGTCCATCGGACCCAAGTTGCGCGGGTCCAGTTGCAAGTTCACGTCGTATTGTTCGCTGCGGATCTGACCGAGCACGCGTTGCGCGACTTGGTCCGCGAACATTTCCGCACGCGTGGCGAAATCGAGTTTCGGTTCCGGCATGCGCAGCGGCTCGTTCATCACGCCGCCACTCGCACCGGACGTCGCAGCGAGCGGAGCCAAACCCGTATCAATCGCCGGATTGGCGATCAAGAAGCCCGGGTTCGTCGCCGGTATGGCCGGCGCCAGAGCGGCGGCGGCCTGTTCGATTCCCGCACCCTGCGCGACTAGCGCCGGCGTGACGCGATCGAGTACGAGATTGCGCAACGAGCCGAGCGCCAGCAATTCACCGTCGAGTTCGCCCCCACGGCCGCTGCCGCGTCCGGCACGCGTATCGCGCGCGGCGATCGTGCTTCGATTCAGCACGCCCTCCTTGGCCTTGCCAACCATATCGGCGGCGACGGTTGCGAGCACGGGCTCTTCGATCGCGACATCCTGCGGCGCTGCAGATGCGGCACCACTCGCGTCAGCGCGCGAAATCATGGTGCGCCAACGCAGTACGTCCTCGTCACCGAGCGGGGCGGCTTCCACCGGCGCCGTCGCAGCGGGCGTCGCGCGCAAAGCG
>RGBZ01000028.1 GCA_009919365.1 bacterium | reverse complement strand
AAGATCGCGCGATGCGTTGGGCCGCCGCCGCGACCGATTGCACCGCCACGTCCGTGGAAGAGGGTGAGCTTCAGGTTGTGTGCGCTGGCACGATCTACTAGTGCCGCCTCGGCCACATGCAGCAACCACACGCTCGAGAGGTAGCCCGACTCCTTATTCGTATCGGAGTAGCCGAGCATCACCTCGAGGCGCCGCCCGCGCTCCACGATGCGCGCCTGCAGCACCGGGTTCGCAACGATCTCATCAACAAGTTCAGCGGCGCGCTCCAGCACGCGCGCAGATTCCAGTAGCGGCACGATGTCAACTTTCGGTGCTCCAGCATCAGCGCCAGAGGTAAGTTCGGAGCCGATGCGCTGATCCTCTGCCCAAGCGAAGAGCGCCAAGAGCTCGTGGAGATCTTCAACCCCTTCAAAGCCACTGATTACATAGCGGCCGAGACTCTCATCGCCGTGCGTGCGCTGGATCTCGGCGGCAACGCGAATCGTCGCCAGCACCTCACCAACGGTCACACCCGGAACCACCTCGTGTGCGAGTGCGCCCTTGGCTCGAGCCAGCTCTAGCGTGGTGGTGGCGCCAGGCTTACCCAGCTCTGCGGTGAGATGTGCGATCGCCGCATGGTGCGCTCCACGCGCCTGGCGGATCTCCATCATGGCGAAGTGGAAGCCGAAGGCTTCGACCTGCCACTCAAATTCCAGCAGTTCGCCGTACGCCGAACGCTCCAGGCCGTCAGCGGCAAGGCTGGCGCGAAGTTCACGCAACTCGTTGATGAGCGCCTGCGGAGTTTCGTAGCCACCAACCTCACTAGTCCCCTCAATCCGCACGCGACGGGTGCGGGCAATGCGCTGCGCGATGGCTCCGAGGCGGCGACGATACGGCTCGTCTGGGAAGCGCTGTGAGAGGGTGCGCTCAACCTCGCCAAGATCCTTCGCGTCGCGAACGAGCGATGCGCCAAGAGCCCCATCAAGTTCGCCGCCATCAACCGTTGCGGCGATCGACATCATCAGTCTCGAAGCAACCGCCTCAAGCGCGCGCAGTGCGTGGTCGGCCTGAATGCGCATCGCTTCGCGAGTCGTTTCGGCCTTTACGTTTGGGTTCCCATCGCGATCGCCACCGATCCATGTTCCCCAGCGAAGAGTCGGCAGTGGCATCGGCGCGCGAAGGCCCGACGGTGCGGTGGACTTCTCAAGGCGACCGAGCGCGTCGTCGAGGCTGCGCAGCAGTCGGGGCACGAGGCGGAAGATCGTTCCATCAAAGTGCACGAGCGCCGAACGAACCTCATCAAGGGCGGTGACGCGCCGGGTACGGATGCCGCCCATGCGCCAGAGGTTGGTCATCTCTTCACGCAGGCGTAGATCCACCTCGGCGGCGAAGGTTCCGCCAAGTGCGCGTCGGTCGAGCAGGGTGCGGATGCGGCTGAGCGTATCGATCAGCGTGCGACGGCGCGCCTCGGTCGGGTGAGCGGTGAGAACGGGCAGGTAGCTGACTTGTGAGGCGGCGAAGCGAATCGCCGCCGGCATCAGCCCCGCGGTGGCGAGGTCGGCGAGCGCGGCGTCGAAGCTGCCTGGGCCCGGCGCAGCGGCCGGATGTGCACTCGCACCGAGTTGGGCAGCCCGGCGGCGCTCCTCAACAAGGCTGGTGAGTCGAAAGCGCAGCGTGAGCGCCCGAACAATTCGCTCGACCTCATCGTACTGCTCAGGAGAGGCTGCGGTCAGATTGAAATCAACGGCGCGCTTGGCATGGAGGGCCTCACGGAAGCGAGCGACGAACGGGAGCCCCTCCTGCTCTGTCAGGGTCTCTTCGAAGATCTGATTCAGCAGTTCAAGGTCGTCCACGACCCTCCCCTCAGTCGCCGCGATGCGGCAGACGGTAGCGATCCCCTCCCAGCGACTCAACGAGCCCCTCAGAGACCATCTTGTTGATGGTAGCGGCGACCGCCGCTTCGTTGTGCTCCCCCCGCTCACCAGCAACCTGCACTCCTGCACGCCCAGCCTCGCGCAACTCATCCAGCAGGCGCCCCCGCAGCCAACGTGCGGTCTTCGTGAATGGGGTTCGCGCTTCGCCACTGCGCGGCACCTTGGTGAAGGTGCGACCCGCGGATGGGCAGTAATCGCAGAGCGGTGCATCGGCATCAACTAGCCGCGCAACGACGCGCGCAATGTTCACATCAACCGGAATCTCGCGACCGCCGAATGCAATCGCAGCAACGGCGCGTGCCGTATATGGGCCGATGCCCGGGAGCTCCATCAGCGCATCGACGCTTGACGGCAGGCCACCAGCTACAACAGCTGCAGCAGCGGCGCGCTGCAGCGCCAGCGCCCGTCGGTTGTACCCAAGCCCCTTCCATGCCACCAGCACGTCGGCGGTTTCGGCGGCTGCGAGTGACTCGAGCGTTGGGAATCGCGCAAGGAAGACGGTCGCCAACTGATCGACGCGAGAGATTTGGGTTTGCTGCGCCATCACTTCGCTCACCAGCACGCTGTACGGATCGGATCGCTCGCGAATCTTCAACGGTCGGGCGGTAGCAGCGTACCAGGCAAGCAGCGCACGGTTGACCTTGCGGATGAGTTCCCGATCGAGTGGCTGCGCTGCCGCGCCCCGCGCGGCCTTCGTCATCGTCGCTCGGGGATTGTTGGCGGAATGCGGTTCTTCAGCGCCTTGCTGCGCAGATCGCGCGCAAGCTCCGCCTGCTCAATTGCATCGGCGAGGGCGTGATGGTCGGCAACAAGATCGGTTGGGTACACCTGGCGCACAAAACGCTTCACCGTCTTCTTCCAGGTCAGGTTCTCGCCACCGTGCAACGTGTAGTAGACGCTCTTTAGGTCCATCGCCGACATGCCGAACGGATTCTTCACGCCGGCCTCAGCGAACGCCATCGTGAGCCACATCCAATCGAATGGCGTGTTGAAACCAACGAAGAGCGGGCTCGACTCAGGCGCGGTCGCCTCGGCGGTCGCACGAACCCAGAGGGCAAACTGGCGCACCCCTTCGAGGCGATCGATACCGTTCGCCTCAAGGTGGGCGCGCGACAGGCGATGGACGCGCTCCTCCTTATGCCCCCACTGCTTCGTCGGGTCGGGGCGCAACTCCACGTAGAAGCTCTTCTTCGGATCATCGACGAGGCAGGCGCCGATGCTGATCATGCTCCCATCGAGTGGCGTCTGGCCCGAGCATTCAACGTCAACGCTGAACCAGAGCTCCTGTGGGAGCCCCTCTTCAAACGGGGGTGGCGTTGGAGCGTCGTGCTGCATCTGGTGCAGCCTACGGCATCAGCCCGAAGTGGATCGTCTACTCGCTCCGCACCATGATGTGCTTCGCCACGGTGTAGTCCTCAAGGGCGTACATCGACTGGTCCTTCCCGTAGCCCGACTGCTTGAAGCCGCCGTGCGGCATCTCGCTCGCCAGCGTGAAGTGATCGTTCACCCACACGGTGCCGAACTGCAGCGCCTTGCTCACCTTGAAGGCTCGGGCAATGTCGCTCGTCCAGAGCGAGGAGGCCAGTCCGAACTGGCAGTCGTTCGCCCACTCCAAAATCTGATCGGCGCTCTTGGCGCGCTGCACCGAAACGACCGGCCCGAAGACCTCATCCTGCACGATCTCGGAGCTCTGCGCTGGCCCCGCAATGATTGTCGGACGATAGAAGTGACCCTTGCCAGCGACGCTCTTGCCACCGAGCACCACCTCAGCCTTCTTACCTGCGCGCTGCACGAAACCATCAACGCGCGTGCGCTGTGCGGCACTAATGAGTGGCCCCATCTCGGTCGCCTTGTCGCTCGTTGGTCCAACCTTGATCGTCTTCACCTGCTGGCGGTATCACCCGTCACCGAGACCATCGCGACACCTGGGTGCTGTGCCAGATACGCACCAGCTTCGTCGCCCGTACCGGTGATCACGTTCAAGACGCCGGCGGGGAGGAACTCTTGCGCAAGTGCGCCGAGCATGAGCGCCGTAATAGGCGTTCGCGCAGATGGCTTCAAGACAACGGTGTTCCCTGTAACGAGTGCAGGGCCGATCTTCCAGCCAGCCATCAGCAACGGATAGTTCCACGGCGCGATCGATGCAACAACGCCAACTGGGTCGCGACGAATCATGCTGGTGCGACCTGGGAGGTATTCAGCAACCGCCTTCCCTTCCATGTTGCGGCCCGCGCCAGCGAAGTAGCGCAGGTTGTCAACAACCGCATCGACCTCAATGCCAACGGCGCTAATCGGCTTACCAGCGTTCTCGGACTCTGCCTTGACAAACCTGCGCTTCGCCGACTCAAGTGCGTCGGCGAGCTTCAACAGTGCGAGTGCGCGCTCGGCAGGCGTGGTGGAACTCCAGCTTGGGAAGGCGGTAGCCGCTGCAGCGACCGCGGCATCAACATCGGCTCGGCCGCTCTGCGGCACGGTTCCCAACACCTCGCGCGTAGACGGATCCTCCACCGAGATGGTCTTCCCCGACTTCGCCGCGACCAACTTGCCGTTGATGATCTGCTTCCATGCGCGCATCTCAACCCTCCTGCTTACCTGCCCCGGGCGGGGCTGACCCTGAGCCTACCGTCGTCGCCCCCTTCGTGGGGTGCCCCGTCGCGCTGGTTCCCCCTAGCGAACCGCGGCGGTGCGCGCTACCCTCATCCCATGGCACATCAGTTCGTCGTCCAACTTACGCATAAGCCTGGGGCGCTCGCTGCACTCTGCCGCGAGCTCGAGCGCCAAGGGGTTGACCTCAAGGGGATCGGTGGCGGCGGGATCGGCGACGTCGGCCACGTCATCTTGAAGACCGCCGATGATGTCAAGACGCGCGCAGTGCTCGAGGCTGGCTCCTACACCTTCATTGAGAGTGAGTCGGTGCTCGCCGAAGTTGACGACCAGCCGGGCGGCATGCTCTCCGTGCTCGATCGCCTTGCAGCAGCTGGCGTGAACGTGTACGGGCATCTCTTCATGGGCCGATGGGGCGAGCGAGCAACCTTCGCCTTTGTTGTTGATGACGTGGCGAAGGCGCGCGCTGCACTCGGGCAGGAGTACTAAGCCCGTTTAGCGCCGTCCGATCCGCAGCACCATCTCATCAACGGCAACCTGATACGCAATCGTCGCAAACGGATGGTGATTAAACCCCTTCAGCGTTAGGTACTCAACGTTGCCGAGGCTTGCCAGCGGCTTCGTCCACTCCGGTCGCACCAACGCATCGCCCTCACCCTGCGTGACAAGTGTAGGCACAGGAAAGTTGCCACCGGCTGCAACTACGGCACGCGCCGCCCGCTGCGCGCGGAAGCCTTCATCACCAAGCCGTGCTGTCACCGAACGCATTAACGCTGGTGCGGTTGGGTCGAGGTTCTCCAGCCGCTGGTCCGCACTCGTATCGGGACCGATGCCAGTCGGAATCCTTAGCATCGGGAGTACGCGCGAAAGGATCGGCGCAACGATGCGCTTCCAGGTGGCGATGTTCGCCTCAAGCGCCGGCGCAGAGAGAACGAGGTAGTCGGGCTTCGTGAGCCCCGCGGCAACGGCGCCGAAGGCGATGAGCCCGCCGAGGCTATGTGAGACCACAACCACCCGCCGACCAGAACGTTGAAGCTCGCTCACCTGCTCCGCAAGGTCGAGGTGGAAGCGCCGAAACTCCTTCACGTAGCCGCGCGGCCCCTCCGAGCGCCCGTGCCCGCGGAGGTCCCACGTAGTTGTGCGCCAGCCGGCGGCGGCGAAGGCGCGTGCCGCCTGGACGTAGCGGCTGGAGTTCTCCCCAATCCCGTGCCCAAGGAGGAGCTCGCCGAGCGGCTCCCCCGCTGGCTCGTAGACGCGTCGGAAGAGGGTAACCCCGTCGCTCGCCTTGAAGGGGGCCAGGCTCCCCTGCTCCATGCTCATGCGTGCGATCCTACACTTACAGGAGAGGCGCGCTGCGCCCGTATCGGAGGCGGCAATGAGCAACGCAAAGAAGACGCGCACGGAGCGCGACTCGTTCGGTGAGATCGAGGTCCCAGCAGATCAACACTGGGGCGCACAGACGGCCCGCTCCCTGCACTTCTTCGCCATCGGCAACGACCGCATGCCCCTTGAGGTGATCCACGCCCTCGCCACCATCAAGAGCGCTGCGGCGAGCGTCAACGCCGAGCTCGGACTCCTCCCCGCCGATAAGGCGAAGCTCATCGTCGAGGCGGCGTGCGTTGTGACAAGCGGCGGCGCCGACGGCGAGTTCCCCCTCTCAACCTGGCAGACCGGCTCTGGCACACAGAGCAACATGAACGTAAACGAGGTGATCGCCTCCATCGCCAACGAGCGCGCCACTGGAACGCGCGGCGGCAAGACACCAATTCACCCTAATGACGATGTGAACCTCTCGCAATCGTCGAACGACACCTTCCCAAGCGCGATCCATATCGCCGCAACGCTCGCCGTCAGCAAGACGCTCCTTCCATCACTGCGACACCTGCACGCCACCATCAGCGCAAAGGCCGCCGCCTGGAGCGACATCGTGAAGATCGGCCGCACACATCTACAAGATGCGGTGCCGCTCACCCTCGGCCAAGAGTTTGGTGCGCATGCTGCTGCACTCGCGGGCGACATCGCCCGTATTGAGGCGGCACAGAGCGAGCTCCGCGCAATCGCGCTCGGCGGTACCGCCGTTGGCACTGGCCTGAACGCCCATCCTGCATTCGCCGAGCGCGCCGCGAAGGCGATCGCGAAGCTCACCGGCGAACCGATCGTGAGCGCGCCGAACAAGTTCGCGGCACTTGCTGGGCAAGAGGCGACGCTCGCGACCTCCGCTGCACTGCGCACCACTGCAGCAACGTTGATGAAACTCGCCAACGATGTGCGCTGGCTCGCCTCTGGCCCGCGAGCCGGGCTCGGTGAGCTGCGGATTCCCGAGAACGAGCCGGGCTCTTCGATCATGCCCGGGAAGGTGAACCCAACCCAGGCCGAGGCACTGACGATGGTCTGCGTGCAGATCTACGGACTCGACGCGGCCATCGCCTTCGCCGCAAGCCAGGGGAACTTCCAGCTCAACGTCTTCAAGCCGCTGATTGCGCTCGACCTACTGGCGCAGATCCGACTGCTCGGCGATGCGGCACGCTCGTTCGCTGATCACTGCCTCGCCGGCACCGAGCCAGATGCCGCGCGCATCACCGAACTCGTCAACGACTCGCTGATGCTGGTCACGGCCCTCACCCCGTTGATCGGTTACGACAAGGCGGCGGAGATCGCCAAGCGCGCACACGCCAGCGGTGGAACACTGCGCGAGACTGCTCTTGAGCTCGGCTATATCAGTGCCGAGCAGTTTGATGCGATCGTTCGCCCAGAGAAGATGACGGAGGCAACCCGATGAGTAACAAGATGAAGATTGGTGTCTTGACCGGTGGTGGCGACTGCCCAGGGCTGAACCCCGCCATTCGTGCCGTGGTGCACCGCGCAACTGCTGGCGGCCACGATGTGGTCGGCATCCTTGACGGCTGGAAAGGACTCGCCACGGTTGGCGCGCCACTCACCCGACCACTCGATCGCGCCGCCGTGCATGGCATTCAGGCGCAGGGGGGCACGATGCTCGGCTCAAGCCGCACGAACCTTCTGAAGCGCGAGGGTGGACTTGATGCCGCCGAGACAAACATGCGCGCGCTCGGCCTGAGCGCCCTGATCGCCATCGGTGGCGACGACACCCTCTCCGTTGCCGCCGGGCTCGCGAAGCGCGGAGCCGCCGTAAACGCCATTCCAAAGACAATGGACAACGACGTTTGGGGGACCGAAGGGTGCCTCGGCTTCGACACCGCTGCGAACATCGTCACGGAGGCGCTCGACCGAATCGCCACCACCACCGCATCGCACCACCGCGTCGCTGTAGTCGAGGTGATGGGTCGCGATGCAGGCTGGGTCGCCGCATGGGGCGGGCTCGCCGGTGGCGCGCATGCAATTCTGATCCCCGAGGTGGAGTTCACCGCCGCAGCGCTCGAAGAACTCGTTGCCAAGCTGAAGGCACGCCGCGCAATCGGCGACGGGAGCTCGATCATCGTTGTCTCCGAAGGGGTGAAGCTCCCCGCCGCCGGCACAACAGCCACGTCCGTGCCGCTCGACGAGTTCGGCCACCCACGCCTTGACAAGGTTGCCGTTGGCGATGTCCTCGCCACGATCCTTGAAGAGCGAACGGGGCTCGAGGTGCGCTGCACCCGCCTCGGTCACCTGCAGCGTGGTGGAGCGCCGACCGCAGCCGACCGAGTGCTCGGTACCCGCTACGGTGTTGCCGCCGTTGAGGCGCTCGAGGCCGGTCGACTCGGCGTGATGGTTGCGCTGAAGGGCGGCGCAATCGTTGAGGTGCCACTCGCCGAGGTCGGCGGCAAGAATCGATCTATTGATCTCAGCTACCCGCCACTCTTCCCACACTTCGACTGACCGATGGCACGCCTGATTCTCGTTCGACATGCGCGTACCGCCGAGACCGGCATCAAGTTGAGCGGTCGCATCAAGGGGATTCCACTCAGCCCAGCGGGACGCAAGGAGGCGTCGGCGCTCGCCGAGGCGCTCAGTGCCGTGCAAATCGCTGGCATCGCCTCGTCGCCGATGCAGCGCTGCCTTGAGACCGCTCAAGCGGTGCGTTCAATGCGCGGCCCAAGCGTGAAGTCGCGCCCCGAGATCGTGGTCGATGAGCGCCTCACCGAGGTTGAATACGGCGACTGGTCGGGCAAAGAGCTACGCAAGCTCATGAAGGATCCGCTCTGGAGCACAGTGCAGCGCCAGCCATCGGCAATGACCTTCCCCAACGGCGAGTCACTCCGCGCCGCCTCGGCGCGCGCCGTTGAGGCAGTTCGCGAGATCGATGCTCGATTCAGCGACGACGAGACGTGGCTCTGCGCAAGTCACGGCGACATCATCAAGGCGATCGTTGCCGATGCACTTGGCACCCCACTCGATCTCTTTCAGCGAATCGCGATTGATCCGGCCAGCATCACCGTCATTCGCTATAGCGGGGAGCGCCCAACCGTGGTGCGCGTGAATCTATCAGCGGAGGGGGCGGCCGCCGGCCTCGTTGATAAGCCCAAGCGACCATCACTCCTCGGACGACTGCGCGGTCAAAACTGATGGCACGGCGGATCATCCGCTTCGATCCACCCGACCAGTTCATTGCTGGCGCCATTGGCGAGCCTGGCCAGCGAGTCTTTCATCTTCAGGCGATCGGCGGCGGTATCGCCGCAACCGTCGTTGTTGAGAAGAGCCAGATTGCGGTGCTCGCGCGCAGGATCGCTGAGATGCTGAAGGACCTGAGCGAGGGTGGCAGCGTGCAGCTCCCAAGCGCACCGCTACCGCTGCCACGCAAACTGCCGGCACTCGCCGAACCGTTCACCGCTGAGTTCCGCGTCGGCACCATTGCCCTCGCCTGGGATCCGCTGCTCACCCGCCTCATCCTCGAGTTCCGCGAC
>RGBZ01000270.1 GCA_009919365.1 bacterium | reverse complement strand
GCGCTGCCCCACTGTTGGGTGTTCGCGCCGTAAAAGCGATGGAAGTCCTCTTCGACCAGTCGACCGCCAACTTCGGCGGCGATGGCGAATCGCGCCTCGGCCCAGAGCGGCTCGGTATCGCAGAGCACGCCATCTAAATCAAAGACGACCCCGTCGGGGTTCAGTACGTACGGCGGGAGCGTCTGATCTGCAGGCATAGGCGCAAGGGTAGCGGGGCGCGTACCCTAGGCGCATGAGTCCTGTTGTTCGAGAAGAGCCGAGCGCCTGGGGGGCACGCATTCGCGCCGCCGCCGCTGCTGGAGATCTTGGTGACCTTCCGTTCGTGCAGCAGCCCGCCTGGGCCGCATCGAAAGCGCTCACCGGCTGGGAGTCGGTGCGCCTCGTTGCGCAAGACGGTGAAGCATGGGCTGGCGCGCAGTTTCTGATGCAGCGCCTCCCCGCCGGACTCGGCCACATCGCCTACGCGCCGCGCGGCCCGATTGCTGTCGCGCCGCATGCGGAGCAGGCCACGGCACTGCGCGCCGAACTGCTCCGCGGACTCTCCGAGCTGCGCCGCGACGGCGTCACGCTCGTGCGCCTAGAGCCAGGCGAGAGCACCCCGCTCCCAGACGAGGCTGATCAGGTCAACCCTGCTGACGCGCTGAGCGAAACCCTTCGCGCCCCATGGCTCGCCGCGGCGACCGCATCGCGCATTACGTTGCATCGCGCGCGGCCGGTCCAGCCATCGACCAGTCGACGCATTGATCTCACCGCTGGAATGGAGACCGTTCGTGCCGCCTGGCGCAGCAAGTGGCGACAGTACGCGCGACACGCCACCGAGTCTGGCGTTACGGTTCGTTCGGTTGGTGCTGACGGTGCTGAGGCTCTCCATACCGCGATGTCATCGATCGCTGGGCGTACCGGGGTGAAGACGCGCAGCAGTGCCGCGTTCGCACATATCGTGAGCGCCTTCAACGGCGAGGCGGAGATCCTCATCGCCGATTCGCCCGCTGGTGAAACTCTCGGCGCGCTCCTCGTCATCACCACGCCAACCACAACGACCGAGCTCTTTGGCGGTGCAACCGATGCAGGGAACGAACTGCGCGCGCCGTATGCGCTGAAGGTCACCGCGATGGAGCGTGCCGTGGCGCGAGGGAGCGCCACCTACGACATGTGGGGGATCTCAACGCCGGGGATCGCACATTTCAAGGCTGGCTGGG
>RGBZ01000269.1 GCA_009919365.1 bacterium | reverse complement strand
CGCCTGCTCTGGTGATTCGGCGTTGATGATCCAAAAGCCGCTGTAGTGCTCCGGGCCGGAGAAGAGTGAGCCAGGTGCGATGGCCCCGAGATTGTTGCGGTTGTCGATGATGGTTGCGCGGTTCGGCTCCGCGATGCCGGCGGCGAGGATCAGGTGGTTGCCTGCGACGAGACGCTCGTTGAAGGCGTCGATTGCGGCGCCTTCGCCGGAGGTGGCAGTGTTGCTGCCGCCGTCAATGACGAAGATAACGAAGCGCATTCCTACCGAAGCTTGCCGAAGAGCGCTGAGGCGTTCTGTCCGCCGAAGCCGAAGCCGTTGATCAGCACGCGGTCAATTGCCTGATTCGCGCGGGCGGTGTGCGGCACGTAGTCAAGATCGCACTCAGGGTCTGGCGTGTCGAGGTTAATCGTTGGCGGCACGATGCCTGTCTCGATCGCCTTGATGGCGGCGAGGCCGGCAACGGAACCCGCACCACCCAAGAGGTGGCCAACCATGCTCTTTGGCGAGCTGATCGGAATCTTGTAGGCGTGATCACCAAGGGCGCGCTTGATTGCCTTCGTCTCGGTGAGGTCGTTGAGTGGGGTGCTGGTGCCGTGCGCCACGATGTAGCTGACGTCGTCGATGACGGCGCCGCCATCGAGAATCGCCTTGGTCATAGAGCCTGCCGCGCCGCGGCCGGTTGGCTCAGGGGCGCTGATGTGGAAGGCGTCGGCGGTTGCACCGGCACCGAGCAGCTCAGCGCGAATCGTGGCGCCGCGAGCCTTGGCGTGGGCGAGCGACTCGATCACGAAGACGGCGCCACCCTCACCGAAGACGAAGCCGTCGCGGTTCTTGTCGAAGGGTCGGCTGGCGTGCGTTGGGTCGTCGTTGCGCTTGCTGAGGGCACCCATATTGCTGAGGGCGGCGAAGGCCATGGGCAGGAGTGGTGCCTCGACGCCGCCGGCGACAACGATGTCGGCTTCGCCGCTGCGGATCAGGCGGAGTGCATCTTGAAAGGCGAGCACGCCCGTGGCACAGGCGGCGGCCTGGGTAATGGCGGCGCCGGTGAGGCCGTACTTCATGCTGACCATGCAGGCGCCCATGCTTGGGCTAAGCGCTGGAATGGCGAAGGCGCTGACGAAGCGGCCACCCTTCTCGCGATAGGCATCGCTCCCCATGGTGACCTGCTCAATGCCACCACCGCCGGTGTTGATCACCGTG
>RGBZ01000268.1 GCA_009919365.1 bacterium | reverse complement strand
GGCTCTTCGGTGCGGTCTTTGGGCTGGCAAGCCTCGTTGGCCCAGCGCTCGGCGGCTGGCTTACCGACACCTTTAGCTGGCACTTGATCTTCTATGTGAACTTGCCTATTGGCCTGATCAGCATTGCGATCATCGTGCTTGAGCTGCCAACGATCAAGGGGCGTGCCAACCAGAAGATCGACTTCCTTGGCGCACTCGTCTTTGCCGCGGGCATCATTCCGGTGCTCATTGGCCTCACCAACGTGCAGACGAACGCGTTTGCAACGCCAGAGGTCGCGGGCCTCATCTCGCTCGGACTCGCGCTCCTTGGCCTCTTCCTCTTCATTGAGGCGAAGGTCGAAGAGCCGATCATTCCGCTCGAGCTCTTCCGTAATCGCACCTTTGCGGCCGCCGCTGCAGCCTCGTTCTTCGCCTCGTTCGGCTTCTTCGCCTCCATCATCTTCTTGCCGCGCTACTTCCAGACAGTGCTCGGTGAGACGGCGACGAACTCCGGGTATGCAACACTCCCGCTCCTGTTGGGTGTGATCATCAGCTCGGTTGCCGCCGGACAGATTGTCGCGCGACGCGGTCGCTACAAGTCGCTGATCCTTGGGGCAATCTTGCTCGTTGCTGCAGCGTCCGTGTTGCTGACGAACATCAAGGCAGACACTGACCCGTGGGTCCTGCGCCTCTGGATGTTCCTCGCCGGTCTCGGCGTTGGACCAACCCTCTCGGTCTTTACAATCGTGGTGCAGAACGCCGTGCCGTTTAAGTTCCTCGGCGCAGCAACGTCGAACCTCACCTTCTTCCGCCAAGTCGGCGGATCAGTGGGCTTGGCGCTTGTGGGCTCCTACTTCGGTGGGCAGCTTGTAACCACCATCCCAGCGGAGTTGGCGAAGGCGGCGCCCGTGGGCACGTTCACCCCGTTCTTCACCGCAATCGGTGGAGATCTGGCGCAGCTCACTAACGTAGGTGGACAGTTCGACCAGGCCCTGATCGGTCTGATCCCTGTGCAGTACCTCGATGCCTTCTTTACCGCAATCAAGGCGGGTATTGCCGATGCGATCGGCTCGATCTTCTGGCTCTCCGTGGTGGCCAGCCTCGTGGCGTTCGTCGCCGCGACGTGGGCCAACTACTTCTACGGATGGAATTTCTCCGCCACGGTGATCTCGATCGGCGTGGTGCTGCTGGCGGTGGCGTATCTCACGTGCCTGCCCTTCA
>RGBZ01000267.1 GCA_009919365.1 bacterium | reverse complement strand
CCCGATCGCCCCCTCCCCGAACGACAGCGACGACGGCTGAACGAACTCGTGCCGCACGCCGAGCGGCGCGGGGTGGCCGACGCCGAACTGGGGCCGCGCCTGATGCTGCTCGCCACGAACGAGGCGGGGTACCGCTCGTTGGCGCGCCTCCTGAGCCGCTCCAACCTTGCCGCCAGTAAAGGGGTGACGCGCCTCACCCACGAGCTCCTCGCCGAGCACTGTGCCGAGCGGCCGGGATCGCTGCTCGTTGTCTCTCCCCTTATAGAGAGTGAGATCAGCCGCCGCCTCGCCACGGGTGATCGTGCTGGTGCGCGTGCCGCGGCAGAGCGACTCGCCGCCCTCGGCGGCTCGCTGCATCTGGAGCTCGTCGATCAGCAGCTCCCTGGTGATGCCTGGCTGCTTTCCGAAACCACTGATCTCGCCAACGCGTGTGGCCTCCCGCTGCTCGCGAGTGCGGCGCCGCGCTGTGCGCGCGCCAGTGAACGCGAGCTGCTCGACGCCGTTACCGCCATTCGCCATGGCGTGCCGATGGAGCACCTCGGCCCACTGCGCTTTCTTGCCGCCGATGCACATCTGCGCACCGGCGCTGAGCTGTTGGCGGCGCAACCGTCGTGGGCGGCGGCCGTTGCGCGCACCTGTGAGATTGCGGCGCGCGCCGACCTACACCTCGACTTTGCGCGGGTGCGCTTCGCTGGCATTGATCTGCCGGCGGGGGTGAGTGCCGACCAAGAGTTGTCGCGACAGGTCTGGGCTGGGGTGCCAGCTCGCTACGGGGATGGCAGTGATGAGTTGGCGCGCCGCATTACCGGCGAACTCGCGGCGATTGAGCGCACGGGGCTCGCCGAGTTTTTTCTGCTGTGCGCCGACATCGTGCGCGGCGCGCATCGCGACGGCATTGCCGCGCAGGGTCGCGGCAGCGCTGGCGATTCGGTGATCGCGTATCTGCTCGGCATTACGCGCGTCGACCCGATTCGGCACAACCTGATCTTTGAGCGCTTCTTGAATGAGGGTCGAGAATCGTACCCCGACGTTGATGTGGACTTCGCCTCAGACCGACGCGACGAGGTGATCGATGCGGTGCTCGATCGATTCGGTCCGCGCCACGTGGCGATGGTCTGTACGTTCATTACGTATCGGGCGCGGTCGGCGGCGCGCGACGTGGGGTTGGCACTCGGCCTGCCGCAGGAGTTGGTCGACGAG
>RGBZ01000266.1 GCA_009919365.1 bacterium | reverse complement strand
CCTCGTTCCAATCCTTGTTGAAACGATGGAGGGTGCGCTTGCCCTCGATGTGCCACTCACCGTTGAGGTGAAGAGCGGCCCGCGATGGGACGAGATGAAGCCGCGGTCCGCTCGTGCCTGAACTGCCAGAGGTCGAGACCGTTGTTCGTGATCTTGCGCGACTTGTTCGTGGGGCCACGATTACTGGTGCCAACGTCTTTCGTGAGCGCAACCTTTCTACGCCCGATGCTCCCTCGTTCGCAGATGCGGTTCGTGGTCGACGCATACTTGGCACCCGTCGCCGAGCGAAGTGGATCATCGTCGAACTCTCCGGCGGACTCCTGCTCCTCGTACATCTCCGAATGACGGGGCAGTTACTGGTTCTGCCAGCTACGTCGGAGCGCGACCCCTATGTTCGACTCTCGCTTTCATTAGACGATGGCCGCGAGCTTCGATTTCGGGATGTGCGTGCCTTCGGGCGTGTGGCGCTGGTTGCGGAGCGGTCTGACGGTGAGGCGGCCTCAAACCTCGATCCCGCCTCGCCGCCGCTCCTCGCCGATCATGGCGTTGAGCCGCTCGCGGCGGCGTTCACCGCAAACGCCTTTCGCTCATTGATTACACGCCGTGGGACACGCATCAAGAGTCTCCTCCTCGACCAGCGCTGCATCGTTGGGATCGGCAACATCTACGCTGACGAGGCGCTCTGGCGCGCGAAAATCCATCCGCTGACCCCCGCCAACAAACTGCGCCCAGCGCAGCTCGATGCGCTGCATCTCGCGATCGTTGGCGTGCTGAGTGAGGCCGTTGCCGCTCGCGGCTCCTCGATCAACGACTACACGGCCCCAGATGGCGATGGTGAGATGCAGGAGCGCCTCGACGTCTATCAGCGCACCGGCGAGCCATGCCACCGATGCGGCGCAGCGATTCACCGCTCGGTCGTGGGTGGTCGCGGCACCCATGTCTGCCGTACCTGCCAACGCGCACCTCGCGGCCTCGGGCGAGCTGTGGCTTCACGTGCTGCGCGCGGACCTCGCTGGAGCGAGCGGGTTACCCCAGAGACGGTCGGCGCAACGCGCAGCGAGCGTGCTGCCGCTCGTCGGCGCTCGGCGCGCCAAGGGGAGGCGGCATGAGCATCATCACGTTGAGCGATGTTCGTCGCGAGATCGGCGCCGCCGTCATCCTCGATGAGGTGACGCTCAGCGTTGCCGCGGGGGAGCGAATCGGTCTGGTCGGCCCG
>RGBZ01000265.1 GCA_009919365.1 bacterium | reverse complement strand
CAGCAGCCATGCTCCAAAGAGCAGCGCAGCCACGGCACCGCCGGCGGCGAACGGGCCGTCGGTGATCAGTTTCGCCGCGCGCGCGCGGCGCACGAGCAGCGCAGCCAGCCCAACCCACACTGCATGCCCCGCGAACACAAGCAACGCTACGGGTGGCGACGCAATTGATTGCGCCAAGAGGAGCGGCATCCACGGCAGCACGCCAGCTAGGATGGCGAGACGTCGCTCGCGGCTCGAGAGGAGCCCCTCATGCTGCAGTCGAGCCGTCCAGCCCAGCACGGCAAGTCCAGCGGCAACATCAAGGACCACCGCAACGAGACGAAGCACCGACAGGGCGAGCTGTTCCCCGAGAATGCCGGGGGCTGAGGCCACTGGGTCTGCGGCGTAGGCCAGGATGTTGTCACCGCTTCGAAAGAGGAGCCAGCCGCGTAGAGCGAGCACAACTGCGCTCGCAACAATCGCGCCGGTGATGATTGTTTCGTTCTTCGGGAGAAGGCGGCGTGCAGCCATCGTCGGCGCCTACTGCGCCGTACGCGCTCGACTGCGCTGCTCCGCGGTGATGAGCGCGCTCTGCAACTCTTCACTGAGCTGGACTTTAGCGATCGCTTGGCGCAAGAGAACGGCAACGGCGCTCAGTGCCACCCAGCTGCCAGCAACCCAGATTACCGCCGTGCGATCTGCATGCGAGCTGATCAGCCCTCCAACCCAGAGCGGCGCAACGAGGAGGGAGATGCGCCCAGCCCATCGCGCTGAGCCGTTGTTGGGGCTCAACTGCGACGCACCTGTACCACCGTGTGCCTCCGCGAGACTTTTCGTGTGCTTAGACATGAGACGGCCGGGCTCGCCAATGAGCGGTCCCGGAAGCGCAGCGAGGGCAACGGCGCGGTTGATGTCAGACAGCGCCACTGCAGGATGCGCGGCCATCAGCCCGTGAGCGTTCCGCAGACTTGCGCGCAGCCAACGCAGCAGAAAGAACCAGACTACTGGGATGGAAATGAGTAGAATCGTGTTTGCCGTACGCACGGTGGCAAACGCACGTGTTGCATCCTCCTCGGTCGCCCGGTTGATGGCGATGAGATCAAGCACCGAGAAGTAGCCCATGATCGTTCCCGCGCTGATCAGCGCCAGGAGCGCCAGAACGAGAAGTGCGCGTCGGGCCGTTGCCGCTTTCGTCGCGGCTGAAAGGTACGGGGTCACGTGCCGCTGGGGCCCTGCTGTCGCAACAC
>RGBZ01000264.1 GCA_009919365.1 bacterium | reverse complement strand
GCGTCATGGTGACACCGTGCTTGTCGGCCAGCCCGGTAAGGAACCGCAGGGCTTTGGTGCCCTCACCCTTGCCGGGGCGCAGGGCGCGAACCTCGTCAAGGTGGACGCCGCCGCGCAGGGGGCTGACCCGCGGGAGCACCACGGTGGACATGGAGACGGTAGACGAGCCTGTGCGAGACATCGTGCGGTCGGTTCACGCGCTCGGATGGAACACCACCGGGAGCTGCGCGGGGCACTTCCCGAGTGCGGCGTGGTGTGAGCGGGCGTGGTCGCAGCTTGGTCGTGATGCGCGTGAGATCAAGGGGGGCGGGTTGGTGCTGCGAGATGTGGAGAGCGGCGTCGAGCGCGTACTTCAAGACAAGACATGGCGTCTCGTCGCGCGGGAGCAGTTTGTGCGCGACAACCTCCGCTCATCGGGGCACGGCGCGCTGGGCGTGACCGGCATGGGCGCAGCACAGCGCGAGCGCATCTTGCGCGCAGCTCGAGAGCGAGGCGTGCAGACGCGCTTGCTGGGGCCGGATGGGCTGCTCTTTCTCGTACAGGGTAGCGATGAAGCCGAGCTTTCGCGCGGGTGGGATAGAGTCCGAAGTCTGATCGAGGGAGTGTGAGATGGCAACGTGGCCGAGGTGGATCAACCGAGACGACGAGAGAAACCTCCGCGAGGTCGCGCCAAACGTCTACGTCGGTGCCGAGTACGCAACCCTCACGCCTCCCGATGGTAAGCCGTGGGAGCTGGTGGTGGACTTCTACGGTTCTGACCTCCGCTGGCCGAGCCGCGTCCGCACGACGGCGCGCAAGTCGATGGCCATTCCGTTCCTCGATGGCGACAACTTCCCCGCGGGCGCGCTGACGAAGACCGTGCGTGCGGTGCGGGAGGCGCGGAAGCGCGGCCCTGTGCTGATCCATTGCCAGGCCGGACTCTCGAGGAGCGCGAGCGCAGCCTACGCTTTCCTGCGCCGCGTGAGCCGTGTCCCCCACGCCGAGGCTCTGCGTAGGGTCAAGGTCTGTGCGGGATTCCCGCGTGTGGAGACGCTGGCGTCTGCCAAGAGCTGGGTCGAGACGGGCCGCTGACGAGCCGCTTCTGCCGTCGTCACACGACCGTCACACGACCGTAACAGAACCGTCACACAATCGGTGACATTTCGTTACACTTGGGCATAAGTGCCCGTACTTCCTGCATTATTGGCCATGCTTGGTAAAGTGCTGGCCAGCACATGGTTGACGGGCGAC
>RGBZ01000263.1 GCA_009919365.1 bacterium | reverse complement strand
GCCGAAGCGGGGGTTGAAGGCTTAGGGCTCGTGTAAGGTATCGGTATCGGGTGCGCTGTGCGCCCGCAGTGAAGGAGACCGACTGATGCCCGCCAAGCGATCACTCATTGCTGCACTTGTCTACCTACTGGCAGTAGCGGTGCCCGCGCAGGCGTCATCGATCCCCACCATTCAGCAGATCGACCTCAATCCAATGGCACCCAGCTCACAGCCAGGCACCTACTACCCCTTCGGCAACAAGGTCTACTTCCTTGCTGAAGATGGTGTGCACGGCCAAGAGCTATGGGGATCTGATGGGGCTCCAGCTGACGGCACCGACGGGAGCGAAATGATCTGCGACCTTCGTGTTGGAGCACTTTCTGGCGCTTCGCAGGTGATCGGCGCGCTGGGCGACTGGCTCTATTTCGTCGGCAACGACGGCACGAACGGCTCGGTTGAAAGTTGCGACATAGTGCCAATTAATGCATCGGGTGATGCCAACGTTCGCGATGCACAAATTGTTGGCGACCAACTCTGGTTCTCTGCCAACGATGGCACCTCTGGTGATGAGCCGTGGCTTATTGACAACAACGCTGCTCCGGTACTGGTACACGACATTCTCAACGGCCCCGACGGTTCAGAGCCAAGTCGCTTCACACGCCTCGGCAGTTATGTCTACTTCGCAGCAACCGATGGAACCTCGGGTACCGAGTTGTGGCGCAGCGATGGCACTACGGCCGACATCGTCGCAGATATCACTACCGCCGCAGGGGTTGGCTCGTACCCATACGGTCTGATCGCGTACGACGGCAGGCTCTACTTTGCTGCAAATGACATCACCCACGGGTATGAACTCTGGTCAACCGATGGCGCAAGTCCAGCCCAACTGATCGACGTGAATGCGGTCGACGACCACAGCAGCAATCCAGATAACTTCACGCTGTTTGATGGCTCGCTCTATTTCACTGCGTACTCCGACAGCGCGGGCCAAGAGTGGTGGCGCACAGATGGCGCAACCTTCTCCCAGCTTGCCGATCTCAACCCAGGCGTCAACGGCTCATCTCCAAGCTGGCCGTTTGTTGACGGTGACTATCTGTATTTCCAAGCGGACAACGGCGTCTCTGGTTCAGAAATGTGGCGCACAAATGGCACAACCACGCAACTTGTGAAAGATCTCGCTCCCGGCGCGAGCAGTAGTTACGCAGGCGGCTTCGTTGCGGCGGATGGCGGTGTGCTCTTTGCGGCAACAGA
>RGBZ01000262.1 GCA_009919365.1 bacterium | reverse complement strand
ACGACGTACAAGTCCGTTGTGGACGATGGTCTTCACGCGGTGGCGTTGGTTGTGCCCGAGGGCGCGAGCGGCGCGCGTGCGGGGAGTGATGCCGGGAAGAAGGATGTGCCGAAGATCCGGTGGGAGTACGGCGCAGAGGCGCGTCCGCACAAGCCGCACCTCCTAGACCTGCACCGCGCGTACACCGCTGTGCAAGAGGGCCGGACGCTATCGGGCCGTCACTTCCGTGGCCTCGACACGCCCGAGGCCGTGCGCGATCTTGGTCGCGTGCTTGGCGTGGCGATGCCGCGCTCGAAGCAGGCCACGCTCGAGCAACTCAAGCGGGTGATCCTCGACCGCTTCGGTGCGTGAGACGGGGTATCCTGCACCCATGAAGCGCAAGTACGGCAACCTCACGGTGGTGGTGCGTCCAGGCACCGAGGCGTGGGTTCCTCCCGAGAGCTGGTTGCAAGCCATCGGGGCGAACCTCGACGCGCCGCATGGTGTTGCCTTCCATCCGCGCGCCGAGCGTGAGCATGCGTGGTCGAAGGATCACCCTTCTCGTCGTGCGCCGGGAGAACGGTATTCGTGGCGGGCGTACACGATGGGCAAGCGGACGCGCATCTTCGTGGACGCGACCGAGACGCCCGAGAGCGCGAAGTGGCTCTTCTTGCATGAACTGGCACACGCGAAGATCAACCAGCTCCCAGGGATCGCCGGCGTACTTCGACGCATGCCTCGACCCGAGAACTACGCGACCAGCGACGAGGCGCATGAATCGGTGCCCGAAGAGCAGGTCTGCAACCGTGTCGCGGATGTGCTCGCCCAGCAGATGGGAGGCACGCCTGGGCTGGGTCGCCTGTGGTGGCGTGCCCGCGTGCGTCAACTTTCTCCGAACAACCGTTAGACCTCGAGGTTCCGATGGCTCTCCGTCCTGTCCCGTCTGTCCGCTTCGCGCCCTACGCGAACGTCCGCATCGGCGCGGTCGTTCCCGAGCGCGGGTTCTACGTCATTCCGAGCGGGTCGGACGCTGAAATCTACTGGAGTGACGGAAAGGCCACGACCTACAGCGTCCAGCGAAGCGGAAGCGGAGGGCAGACGCCGCTCGCTGCAGATGACGCGGTTCTCGCACGACTGAACTCGGACACCAAGCTCACCGAAGAGCAGGGCCAGGTCGCACTTGCTGCGAAGACCGAGGGGAAGAGTGTGCTCGCGGCTCTCGGCGTGCCCGCTCGCGCTGCGCCTGCTCCT
>RGBZ01000261.1 GCA_009919365.1 bacterium | reverse complement strand
CCTTGCCGCGGGCCTTGTCGCGGGTTTTGGCCAGCCGCTCGAGCTCGCCGGCGTCGAAGGCCAGCGCCCGGGGGCCGACCTTCTCGCTCCAGATCATCTTGGCCCTGGCCATCTGGCGGATGCGACCCATCGTGCAGCCGTAAATCTCCGCGGCTTCGCGTGTCAAGACTAGTCGTTTTTTTGTTGGCTCAATGGCCATCGCAATCATCCCCAGAGACTACCGATTTTACCGCTGCTGGCAAATCCGGCACGGCGAAGCATAGACAAATTGGGGGGGGCGAGTATTTCACCACGCGATCACGCAGAAATGTCGGTTTTCAGCCGAAATTGACGGTTTGACCCACGGCGCCGTAGGGTTTGGGTGCCGATAGTTTCCG
Organism: bacterium; assembly: GCA_009919365.1. Next base: position 853 of record RGBZ01000261.1, on the reverse strand, counting down.
AGCGGAGGGCATGCAGATTGCAAATTGTACGCCCGTACAGTACGCTAGGTGACCTCGGCAAGGATGCCGGTCCGACTGCGATGGCGGTTGGCGGCAGTCTGAAACCCTGCCGCGAAGGATGTCGCCATGCTAGTTCGTTCTCTTTTGCTGGATCGATACGCCCCTCTTCACATGCTCTGCGACAAGACCGTCGCGCTGTACATGCACACCCTCGACCGGTTCCGCGATTACCTCGCGACGGTGCCAGGTCGAGTTGATCCTGAGCCCACGCTCGACGATCTCGACGACCTAGTCGTGAGCAGGTTTCTGCGATATCGCGAGATCACGCCGCACCGGGGAAAGATTGCGGCCCGCAACAGCGTGCTCAAGGACCGCACGCAGCTGATTGCCATCTGGACCTACGCGTCAAAGAAGAAGCTGACCACCAGCACCGGCCAGCATGTCGAGTGGCCGTCGCTGCCGCCTTACCGAGCCATTGAGCGAGTGCCGAGGGCGTATTCGTCGGATGACGTCGCGAAGTTGATCAGACTCGCCAGAACGCGAAGCGATTCCTACAAGGGTGCGATCGCCGGCGTGTCGAATGCGTGGTGGTGGTCGACGCAAATTTATGTGTCGTGGCTCACGGCCGAGAGGCTGGGTGCGATGCTGGCCCTGCGATGGGAACAGATCGACCTTGAGGCTGGCGAGATCACGTTCCTCGGTGCGACCCGCAAAGGGAAAACCCGTGACATTGTCCGCGGCATCAACCGCCAGGCGGCCGACATGCTGGCCGCCGGCCGCCGCCGGCCCGAGGATCTCGTCTGGCCGTGGGACCGGAAGCCAACGTCCATCTGGGGCTCGCTGAAGGTGCTGT
>RGBZ01000027.1 GCA_009919365.1 bacterium | reverse complement strand
TCCGATGCGCAAGGGAGGCAGGCAGCCGCGCTCGTTGCGAAGGGGACCTTCGGGACTGGTTATGCGGTCGAAGATTTTGCTGTGCGCTTTCGGAGCTGAACCGATTCACTCTGCTCACAGTGCAGTCCTTGAGTAGCGTCTGTGCGTAAATCGATCCCGTAACACGCTAGATTACGCAGATCTAGGTGGGCCACACTCCACAGTGACGTGATACGCACGTAATACATTCCGGAACGCACGATACGTACATGCTGCAACGATATCGATGGCCCGTGCTGATTGCTGGTTCCGTAGTCTTACTCGCGCTGATTCTTAGCCTCTCTGCGGAGCCCGAGTTCACGGTTGCGACTACGCCCATCGAATCGGCGGATTTACAGCAAGAAGCACTTCAAGCTTCTGAACTACGTGTTGAGGTGAGCGGTGCAGTCCGTACTCCTGGCGTCTACGCGCTACCCGCTGGATCTCGGCTGATTGATGCCATTACAGCCGCTGGTGGCTGGGGCGAACGCATTGACCCGCTTCGCATCGAGGTCTGCCTCAACCTCGCTGCACCACTGACGGACGGCTCAGCAATACGAATTCCTTCCCGCGATGATCGCTTCCTGCTCGGCGTGCAAGGGATTCTCTGCGGAACGCTCTACGCCGCCCCTGGCGATATCGCGGCAGCTGACGTAGCAGGCTCGGTAGCCACAACTGCTACGGGTGGAAAGATTGACCTAAACACTGCGACTGCCGAGCAACTCGACACGCTCCCAGGAATTGGCCCCGCTACGGCGGCAAAGATCATTGCCGCGCGCAAAGAGGCACCGCTTCTCATTGTTGACGACCTCCGTACGCGAGGGATCATCAGCGACCGCGTCTTGCAGCAGATCCGCCCGCTCGTCACACCGTGAGAGAACGGCGCCGAGGGGCGCCACGACTTGGGGGTCGCCCTGGATGGGCTGCCATCGCCGCAGTGGCGACAGCTCAGCTCTCGTTGCTGCCCATTCCCGCTACGACCCTACGTGCTGGCGCACCTGCCCTTGCGCTCGGCGCACTCGTCTTCCTAGTGCTGCTTACACGAAGCGCGCATGTCAAAGTCAACGACCTTTTCCGCGCGGCGCTTCTGGGCGTCCTGCTAATCAGTGCGCGGATCGCACTACTTGGGCCGCCCATCCCCCCTGCAGATGGTGCAACAGCCCTCGTGCCCACTGGCGAGGTTCGTGGGCAGGTTGCGGCACTCCTCGCCCCACTTCGTGGGGCGCAACGGTTCATTGTTGAAATTGATGGGTTGCGCATTCAAGTGGAAGCGCCACCGAATCCGAGTGTGCGCACCGGCGACACCATCCTCACGACACTTGCGCAGCGGTCCATTACGCCCGACGCCCAAGAGCGACTGCGTATCCGCGGCATTTCAGCGACAGCACGCACGCGAAGCGTAGAGGTCATCTCCCGCGGTAGCCCCCTGGAGTCGCTCCGAGCAGCCCTCGGTGACGCCATTGAGCGCGTGCTGCCAGCACCGGCGGGAGGCCTCGCCGCGGCAATCGTGATCGGCTTGCGAGAGCGGGTCGACGAACGTCTCGCGGCAGACTTTACGGCGACGGGGCTCGGACACGTCGTTGCCCTCTCTGGCTGGAACGTTGCGATCACCATGGCAGTGGCTGATCGCTTCGCCAAGCGGTTCCCTGCCAAACGGCGTCGGCCGCTGCTCATCATTGTGGCAATCGCGTACGGCCTCTTCGCTGGCGCGAGTGCCAGCGTGATTCGCGCCAGCTTCATGGCTGCCGCCGCACTCATCGGCGCAGCTTCCGGTCGGCCTGGCTCCGGAGCGGTCGCGCTGTCACACGCCATTCTCGCCCTGATGGTGCTTGATCCGGCGATTGCAGCCGACCCTGGCTTTCGCCTTTCGGCATTAGCGACCGCTGGGCTCCTCGCTAAGAGCCAGAGGTGGTCCGAGCACGCGACCGCGTTTGGAGAGCGTCTCCCCAAGCAACTCCGCACAGGTTGGTCATTCATAGGCGGCGATGTCGCCGTCAGTCTCGCCGCGCAGGCTGCGACACTCGGGCTCGTCATCGCCCTCTTTGGCCGAGTCGCGGTTTGGTCGATTCCCCTGACACTGTTGATCGCCCCGCTTATTGCCCCGGCCACCGCGGCCGCGATTCTTGCCACCATCGCTGGCGAGCTCGTGCGCTTGGTTCCGCCCCAGCTGGCCGTCTTGCCGAGTCTGCTGGCGCTCCCAGCAACGGCCCTCTTTAGTGCCGCTGCATGGATTGCTCAGGTCGGCGCGCAACTACCCGCTGGTACTTGGCGCTTGGCTCCTACTGCGAGATGAGCCACAAAGCACTCCAGCGCAAGCTGATGAAGAGCCCACCTCCGAAAGTCCTGTAACCGAGCGCCTGGCGTTTGGCATCGCAGCGTTGATTGTGGTGAGTGCGCTCACATCTCTCGGCAGCGCTGCCCCACAAGGAAATCTGCGCATTACGACGCTCGACGTTGGACAGGGAGACGCGATCCTGGTTGAAGTCTCTGGCCGTCGTATGTTGATTGATGGCGGACCTGATCCAGCACGACTGAGCACCGAGCTAGATCGAGTTATTCCAGCGTGGGATCGCCGCATTGATTTACTCGTTGCTAGCCACCCCCACGAAGACCACCTAGCAGGGCTCCCGAAGCTGCTTGACCGATACCGCATCGTGGCAGTAGCTGGTTCAGAAGAGCGCGGCGGGGGACCAGCGGCATCGAGTTGGAGAGAAATTCTGGCGAGTAGTCGCATCGCATACCACCAGGTCTTTACCGGTGACAAGTTCCAGCTTGGAGCTGCGCGATTGAGAGTCCTTTGGCCGGATAAGTCCTACCTGTCGTTGCCACCTGGAAACGATGGTCGAGCGCTCAATGACCGGTCAATAGTCTTGCGGTTAGATGTTCCAGGATTTAGTGCGCTGTTTACTGGAGACATTGAGAGTGACATCGACGCGCGCATCATTCGGAACCTGAGCGCTCCCGTTGATTTTCTCAAGACACCACATCACGGCAGTAAGGGATCTTCGAGTCGGGCTCTACTGAACCTGCTAGATCCGCGGGTGTCTGTTGTCTCCGTTGGCGCGAAAAACACGTATGGCCACCCCGCTGCTGAAACCCTTCAACGACTCGGAGAGCGTGGTGCAGTAGTTGAGCGTACCGACCTCAACGGCACCGTGACCATTACCGTACCGCTGCAACAGCCCGATCAAATCAAGATTGAGAGTGAGGTCGGTAAACGCCTTGCACCTACGCGATCCGCCGTTGGTCGTCGCGCTCCAAGTGCCGCAGCCCCCGATGCTCTGTGGCCAACCCGTCTCGCTTCGGTCGGCGTGGCGGGTGAAGGCTCAGGCTGCCCCATCCCACGCGCTAGGATCCGCCCATGGGAACGGCACCGATCCTCCTAGCCTGGGGCGACGATCTCCTCCTCATCGAAGAGGCGGTGGCGGCGCTGGGCGCCCGCATGGCCGCCGAGGACGCCATGGGGGGAGGGCTCCCCGAGAAGGTGCGACTCAAGGCCGAAGGGCGTAGCTCGGAACAGGTGGTGAGCACTCTGGGCGAACTGCGTCGGCGCCTCGATACCGGGGGGCTCTTCGGTGGGGGGTCACTCGTTGTTGTCGCAGGGGCAGGGCTACTTGGCAGAACCAAGGATCTGCGCGCCAACCTCACCGACACCCTCGCCAACATGGCCCCCGGGAACGGTGTTGTTTTGGTCGATCAGCGTGCACGTCGACCAAACCTCAAAGCGGCGCGTCCCGACGGACCTGGCGAGCTTGGACTGCTCGTTCAAGATCGCGGCGGCAGCATCGTCTCGTGTATCTCCCCTGGCCCAGGCGAGTTGGCGTCGTGGTTGCTCGCGCGTGCGAAGAGCGCCGGTCGCGAGATTGCTGGGGATGCGGCGAAGTCAATCGCCGAGCGACTTGGTGCCGAGGTGCGCGAGCCGGACCTCGATCGCAGCGGTATTCGCATGACTGCGGTCGTGGAGCTCGAGAAGCTGATGCTCGCGATTCCTACCGGACCGATCTCACTGCGCGCTGTTGATGCGCTGGTTGCCGATCGCGGCGTCGGCTCGCTCTTTGCGTTTGCCGACGCGATCGTTACGCGCAGTGGCACGTTAGTGTCAAAGCACCTACTCCGGGCTGTCAGTGAACCAGGGCCAATGGTCGTAGCGACGCTGCATCGAAAGATGCGCGACCTCGCGCAGATTCACGGCGCAACGGTTGTTGAGGGTGCGTCAGTGGCGACGGCAGCGCGCACCATTGGCATGCATGAGTTCCACGCCGGCAAGCTTGCCGAGGCGGCACGAAAGTGGAGTAGCGCAGAGATCGCCGATGCGATCAACGGCTTGGTTGAACTCGATGCGATCAGTAAGGGTGACGGCGAGCGGGCGTGGGGCCCGGCGCTGACTCGCTGGAGCGCTGCGCGCATTCGCTAACGCAGCGCTCCGAGCGCGTCGATTGATCAGCCTTCGCGCTTCTCCGGCACAGCCTGCAACAGGTACCAGCCCACGAGCATCGTTGCGAGCAGGGTCAGCAAGCCAACCGTGTACGCACCGTTGCCGAGCACTGGGTGCAAGAAGAAGATCGTGCCGCCATAGAGCAGCCCGCCAAGTACCTGTGAGCCCTTGCCCACGAGGCCGTAGAGGCCGTAGAACTCGCCCAGCTGCTTCGGTGGCGAGAGGCGGTACATAAGGATTCGGTCGGCGCCCGAGAGGCCGCCGAACCCAAATCCAAGCACCACGCCGGCAACAATGAACGGAATTGGCGAAACGAAGAGGGAGCCGATGACCAGCGCGACCGCCCAGAGGGCGAGCACGCGATTCAACGTCGCCTTCGGACCTCGGCTGTCGGTGAGACGCCCCCATACGAGGCCGCCGATCACTGCGGTCGTCGCAAGTGCAACGAGCACATAGTTCGCCTGGCTCTGGGTGAAGCCGACCGCCTGCACCGCGAAGATCGCCATGATCGAGATCACGGTGTTCTGAGCGTCGGTATAGAAGAAGCGCGCCGTCAGGAAGCGCTTCAGGCCTGGATACTTTCCAAGCTCACGAATCGTGCCGAGCGTCGCCATCAGCGAGTTGCCGCTGCTGGCCTTCCCCGCTGGCTCTGGAACTTCCTTGATGAAGATAAAGATTGGAATCGCCAAGACGCCGAAGAGGATCGGCGCAAGAACGAAGACCTGCTCAACGGTGAGCCCACCGAAGAGGATGATTACACCGATCAGAATCGTGCCGAGATAGCCAAGGCCGTTGCCGAGACCTGAGACCCAGCCACGGTTCTCAGGCGTGCTGACCAGTTTGATCGTTGCGTCGTAATAGACCAGCGATGACTGGTAGCCGAAGTTCGCAATGCAGAAGAGCACTACACCCAATCCAACTGGCACCGACGGGATGAAGATCGCGGGGATGATCGCGAGAAGGGTAAAGAAGAGGAGATACGGGAGCCGCCGCCCCGCTCGATCAGAGATCGCACCAATAGCCGGCGAAATCAACGCGTTGATACCGACAGAGAGGGCGATCGAGATCTGCAGCCACAGGTTTCCCTGTGACTCGCCGAGTCCGTTCTCGCTCGTCAAGTAGAGACCGATCGCATACGAGAAGATGCCGTACGACCAGATGGTGTTGGCCAGGTCGTAGAGGGTCCACGAAGCGATCCATGTCGCCGGGACGGTGATCTTGACGCCGCCTGCGGCGTTCCGTGTAGCCATGTTTGTCCTCCCTCAATGCCGTGAGCGCGGCGCGGGCACGCCGTCGCTTCGGTCAGAAGACAGGATGAGGGTAAACAGGGCGTTATGCCCCTCTGGGCGCGCTTGATGCACCGTGATTTGCCACGGCTGGGGGCTACGATGCAGGCATGCCACCCGCACGAAAACGGCCAGTTTCCGCACGAATCAGCCCAGCGCAGGCGTGGGTGAAACAGCTGAAGCGGCGTCGCCCCGGGGTGGTCGAAGCGGCTCTCTCTGGCCTCGCCACCCTCTACGGCACGCCCACCTGGAAGCCGCGTATGGACCCCATCAGCGAGCTGGTCACCACCATCCTGAGCCAGAACACCAGCGACATCAATTCCGAGCGGGCATTTATCGCTCTCCGTGAACGCTATCCAGATTGGGCAGCGGTGGAGGCGGCGCCAGTGCGCTCACTTGCGGCAGTGATCAAGAGTGGCGGGCTTGCGGCACAGAAGGCACCTCGCATCAAGGCGGCACTCCGCGCCACGCGCGAACGGAGCGGAACGTACGACCTCTCGTTCCTGACCTCGATGTCGCCAATTGAGGCGCGCAACTGGCTCACCGCCATTCCGGGCATCGGCCCGAAGACCGCATCAATCGTGATGCTCTTCTGCTTTGGGGTTCCGCTGATGCCGGTCGACACGCATGTCGAGCGCGTCTCAAAAAGAATCGGCCTTCTGCCACCAAAGGCGAGTCTGCAGTTTGCACATGATGCGTGGCTTGACCTGGTTGAGCCACCGCGCATGTACGAGGCGCACGTGGCGCTCATTCGTCACGGACGTGGGCACTGCGATGCGCTGCGTCCAGATTGCGAGCGCTGTCCGATTCGCGCGCGTTGCCGCTACGTTGATCGCCGCGCGCCGTAGCGCGTTGTTGTAGTTAGCGCGCGTCGCTGCGGTGCGCACTCGCTTGTGACCAGGATGTACTTCTAAAGTCGAGACCGCCTGGCTCGCCCGACGTGCGCGATCCAAGTCCGAGAACTTCCACTGCAGCACCTACTGGCAGCGCCAGCCGCGGGCCACCATTTGGGAGCGCGGCATCGGCAAGGTCGGCGAGTCGCTCATCGTTGCCACCGATCGCGTGTGCGAGAACGCTCCATGAACCAAGCGCGCCGATGCCGCTAGTGACGCGAATGGCGTGACCACCACAGGTGCACGATGCGGCGCGCCGACCGAGCGCCATGGCAGACGCGGAGTCAGCGACGATCGTTAGGTTCGGCGCCGTTAGTGCGCTCCGTAGTTCACGAACTCGCTCCGGTTGGCCCAGCAGTCGTGTGGCGTCGCCGCCACACAGGAAGAGCGTCGTCGGCTCAGCCGAGTCCTGCGGCAGGTGGCTGATGAGGGTCGCCTCGCGTCCAACGTTGGCGAGCAGCTGCTGTAAGGTGCGCGCCTGCCGATCGTCATCTGAGGCGATCGAGGCGAGCAAGAGGGTGCCAGGCTGTGCGGCGAGCCACTGGAGCGCTTCGGGCCATGCGTGGGCCGAGCGTCCGAGTCCGCCGCCAGAGAGGTAGAGGGTTGCCATGCCCTGATCGTACTCGCCACTGCGCCATACTTGCCCCATGACGGCAGGAACAGTTCCGGGAAGAATCGTCCTGATTGGTTCGGGCGAGATCGGCCCATCCATGGCGCCGCTGCATCGCAGCATCGTTGCCTCCCTGCCAAAGCGCAGTACCCCATCGTCACTCGTAGCCCTCGACGGCAGCTATGACTTTCAAACGAACCGCGCCGAGATGGGTGAAAAGATCGCCGTCTTCTTCCGCTCCAAGGTTGGCATCCCGACCACTGTCATCGGCCTTCCTGAAACAGATCGCGCTGGCGCCGACCTTGCACCGTCGGCGCTTGCGCCAACGATCGCCGGCTTGAACGCCGCCGACCTCATCTTCTTGGGGCCGGGATCTCCATCACGAGCGCTTCGACGTTGGGGCGGAACGCCAATCGTTGATCAGGTCGTCGGGCGCATTCAGAACGGCGCAACGCTGATCACGTCTTCGGCTGCGGCGGCAGCATCGGGTCGCTGCACCATTCCCGTCTACGAGATCTATAAGGCGGGTACGAACCCGGTCTGGCTTGATGGCCTCGACATCATCGGCGCACTTACTGGTCTCGCGGTTGCGGTCGTTCCTCACTGGAACAACAACGAAGGCGCAACACACGACACCTCTCGCTGCTTCATCGGCGAAAGCCGACTGCAGCAACTGGAGCGAGCCCTTCCAGTTGGCACCGCAATCTTGGGGATTGACGAACACACTGCTCTCACGATTGACCTAGGTGCGGACAACGTCTCCGTTCACGGCAAGGGTGCAATCACCATTCGTATTCCGGGCATCGGTGAAACCGCGATGCACAGCGGTGCTACCGAGTCGCTCGCCACCTTCGTCGCGCGATTCGGCGCCGCCGCCAGTGCGCCACGGTTGTCAGCGGCGCCGACCGAGGCGGTGCTTCCCACGCCCGCCCCAGTCACCGGCTCAGACGTAACTGCCGCCGTGGAGCAGCTCATCGCCCTTCGGGCAACCGCCCGCGCTGAGCGCCGATTCAGCGATGCAGATGCGCTGCGCGCAGCGATTGAAGCGCTCGGTGTGGAGCTTGTAGACGAGCCTACCGGTGCGCGCTGGAGCCTTCGCGCTTAACGAACGAAGCGGGCACCGATCGCGCCCATACGGCGCAGCAGGAAGCTCGGCATCAGGCTCAAGAAGCGCGCTGAAAGCGCATTCATGAATCCCGGAACGACGAGTGCACGTCCATCACGGAGCGCATCCAGCGCTGCACGGGCAACCGTATCTGCAGAGGTGAGCAGGAAACTCGGCACCCCCGAGCTTTGGCTGAGGCCGCCGCGCTCTTGGAATCCCGTCGGCGTAAAGCCAGGCGCCACACACGTCACCTTCACGCCAAACGGCTTCGCCTCTTCGTGCAGAGCTAGCGTGAAGTGCCGAACGTACGCCTTTGTTGCGGCGTAGGTCGTGAATCCTGGAAATGGAATGAAGGACGCAAGCGATGCAACATTGAGAATGCCGCCACTCTTTCGTGGTGCCATCGTCGCGAGTGCCGCCCTCGAGAGAATCGTGAGCGCAGTGACATTCACGGCAATTTCGTTAGCCTCACCGGCTGCATCAAGTTCGGTGATCTTGCCGAATTTCCCATAGCCAGCGTTGTTCACAACGATCTCAATCGGCCGGGAGGAGTCTAAGATTCGAGCTTCTACCCTCGCGACATCAGCACCTTGGGAGAGGTCGGCCACGATCGTTTCACTCGCTGCGCCAGTGGCGGCGGCGAGTGCAGCAACACGCGCGAGCTCATCACCGCGTCGAGCAACCAGCACAAGGTCGTGACCGCTCGAGGCGAGGCGCAGCGCAATGCGCTCGCCGATGCCCGACGAGGCTCCCGTAATGAGTGCGATAGGTCGTGCCATGAGGAGAGTATGCTCTGCGCATGGAACTTCTGCTTGGGATCGTTCTTCGCACCGTAGTGGTCTACCTCTTCCTTCTCGTTGGATTGCGACTTCTTGGTCGCGGCGAGGCGGCGCAGCTACGAACCATTGACCTGGTGCTTCTGCTGGTGTTGGCGAACTCCCTGCAGAACGCCATGGTTGGCGCCGACACGAGTTTGCTGGGCGGCATCGTCGCCGCGGCGACGCTCTTGATTGTTGCGCGCCTCTTGCATATCGCTGAGATGCGTTTTCCCCGACTTCGCCAGGGTATTGAGGGCGAGCCGATCCTCTTGGCGCGAAATGGGCATCTCCTGCGCCGCGGACTTGCCGCCGCAAACATGACGGCCAGCGATTTGGCCCTCGCGGCACGCCGGGTTGGAATTAGCGAACTGGCAGAGATCAAACTCGCCATCCTTGAGGCAGATGGTGAAGTCAGCGTCATCGGCGGCCAGAAGCGTCTCGCTCCAACGCGGCGCACGAGCCGAACGCGCACGGCAAAACGCGCGCGAAACTAAGCGTTGGACTGGCTTTGGTAGGGGGGCCTGGACTCGAACCAGGAACCGCCGAGATATAAGCTCGGTGCTCTAACC
>RGBZ01000260.1 GCA_009919365.1 bacterium | reverse complement strand
GTAGAGGCCGCTGCGAACGGTGGCACGGCCACCCCAGATCGTGCGACGGCCACGGAACTGGCCGCTATCACGGTTGAACGGTGCCACACCCGCGAGAGCCGCTACCTGCTGGCGATTGAGTCGCCCGAGTTCAGGCAGCTCGGCCATGAGAGTGGCTGCAGTCTGGGCGCCGACGCCTGGAACGCTCTTGAGCCGCTCGTACCGGCCCCGCCAGTCGTCGTTCGACTAGACGAGCTGGATAATGGCTCGGTCGATCCGCTTGAGGTCCTTGTCGATACCCTCGATGGACTTCCGCACACTGTTGCGGACGAGCGTGGAGTGAGCCTGTTCGCAGCGGTTTTTCTCGGCCGTCCGATGATCCACGAGTTGCCGCCGCCGAACGATGAGTTCCCGCAGTTGCTCCTGCTGCTCGCTGAACCCCTGCGACGTGGGGTGCGTGGCCTCCCCGAACCGAGCGATGACGCCGGCGTCGATCCGATCCGTCTTTGCCAGGAGGCCGATGGCTTTGGCGAAGTCTCGCACTTGGCGAGGGTTCACGACGGCGATGTGATGGCCGGCGGCCACCACCTCGGCAACGAGATCCCGCTCGTACCCGCCCGTCGCCTCGGCAACGAGAAGGCACGCTCCTGCCGGTGGCAGGAGCGAGAGAAGCTTGGCACGGCCTGCGGCCGTGTTCTCGAACTGACTCGGAGAGCCTGCGGTCAGGCCAGAGACATCGAGGCTCTCCTTGGCAACATCGATCCCGACGTACTTGTCATACCCATGAGACATAGAGAAGTCCCTTCCTTGCAGATACGAACTCGAGCCACCGGAGTGGCGTCGGTTCTGGCGGCTGTTCGGGCTTTTATGACAAGACCGGCGGCGGTCACGCTTGGTCACGGCCTTGGAGGGCCGAAGGTTGTTCGACCTACCGCCGGTCTCCGTTTTGGATGCGGCTGGGCTACGCCCAGCCACCCTGACGGAAGGCTCACTGTGGCTGCTTGAAGGTGCCTCGGGCAAGATACAAGAGGTAGTGGCCCACCCCGGCGAGTTCGTAGAGGCTTCGCTTCGCGGTCCGGTCTTTTTCGGCCGTCGCATCGCTGAGAATCTCGATGGCCAGCGCCGGCGGCTGCTCGAGGTGTCGCCCGGGCTGGCTGCCGCAGACCACCATCACATCAGGCCGCACGACGGTATCGTCGCTGACGATCCAGTCGAGCCCCGCATACGTGGCACAGGCGCAGCCCTGCGCCTGAAGGCACGACTCGATCTGAAATACGAGC
>RGBZ01000259.1 GCA_009919365.1 bacterium | reverse complement strand
TCGATTGCAGCACGACAACGCCGATGAGCTCGCACTCGTGCAAGAGGGCCTGCCGCTCTACCTGAACTTTGCCGAGGAGTCGGGCCTTGCGGGATGGAACCTCGGCATTCGCCAGCAGGGGTATCTCTTCTGCAGCCGCACCGAGGCGAGTGTGGCGAAGGGTCGCGAGCTCGTCGCGCTGCAGCGAACGTTCGGCCTCACCGATGTCGAGCTCTTAAGCGGTGACGAGGCACGTGCGCGTTGGACATACCTCTCTCCAGAGATTCAGCAGGTTCGGTTTCGCGCTGGCGACGGCTTCATTGACCAGGTCGCACTGGCGAACGGCTATGCATCGGCGTCGTCACGGGCGGCACACATCAACGGTGCCAGCGGATCGGGCCACGCGACCTATGCACTAGAGACAACGGTCACCGGATTTGTGCGCGATGCGAGTGGGGCCGTTACGGGAGTAACGACAGACCGTGGTGTGGTGCATGCGCCGCAGACGGTGATCGCCGCCGGCCCATGGAGTGGCGTGGTTGCAAAACTTGCGGCGCTCGATCTGCCGATTGCGCCAACGATTCGCCAGAAGTTGGTGATTCCGAATCTGCCCGTAATTGATCAGTCGGGGCCGATGACGATCGACGATGAGACGGGATCGCACTGGCGGCCCGCACTTGCTGGTGCATATGCGTTGCGCACCGACCCAGCGACGCCCGTTGGCGAGCCGCTCCTTGAAGTGCCGACCGACGAGGCGATGGCGCACGCGCTGCTTGATCCAGCATCACCAACATCGCTGGCGCTCCTGGCACCGTTCTGGCGCGATGTCTGGCGCGGCGGTCCCCCCGCGTGGCATCTCCAGGCGGGACAATATGAATACACCCCAGATCATCGACCCTTTATGGGGCCAACCGATCAGCCGGGGCTCTTCGTCAACACCGGCTACTCAGGTCACGGGGTGATGTGTAGCGCTGGCGGCGCCCGCCGCACCGTTGACCTGCTCTTGGGGCGTGCCGCAGCGGCCGAAGAGCCATTCCGTGTCGGTCGCCCGATGCTTTCGCGAGCACGCGACGTTCTTTGATCCGCCCCGCTGGCTCTGGTAGGCTGCAGTCATGACAAATAGCGCACTGATTTTGACCCCAGCGTTCGGTGGTCTCCTTGTGCTCTTTGCCGCCCTTATTGGGGGCATTAGCAACCTACTCGGGTTGCTTATTCAGCCCCGGCGGGGCTGAGGAGACCAGAGGCGCGGAACCACCGCCCGAAGGAACCTTCAGAACCCC
>RGBZ01000258.1 GCA_009919365.1 bacterium | reverse complement strand
CCGTGATCGGGGCGGACGGTCGAGGATCTCTTCCACGAGCGACGCGAAGGGGGAGTCTACGCACCCTGCCGCTCCCCTGTCAAACGGTAGGTTCGTGCGGGGCCGTGCGGGGTGATTCGTGCTCACCACGCGGGTGCGTTGTGTTACAGCAGGCTCGACTCCACGAGGAGCAGGACGCCCGCTGCGGCGGCCAGGGAGGCGACGGCAAGGGTGGCTCCGGCTGCGCTCGGCTCAACGCTGGTGGCAACCGTATAGATAAGGAGCGCGACGAGGCCGGCCAGGACCACCTTCAGGAGGCGGAGGAGGAGCTCGACGATCAGGTGGCTCATGCCCCTACTCTACGCCCCGCCGCTCTTCGAGGCTGCGGAGAATTGTTACAGCATCGGCGTACTGGAGGTCCGCTCCGAAAGGGAGGCCGCGGGCCATAGAGGTTATAGAAGGAACCTTGGTGCCGAGGCGCTCCTGCAGGTAGAGAAGTGTTACATCACCCTCGGGAGAGGGGTTGGTGGCGATGATTACCTCGCGGACGGGGCTCCCCTCAGCTGCGGCGGCGTCGATTCGCTCGAAGAGCTCCTTCATACGGAGCTGGCCGGGACCGATCCCCGACATCGGCGAAAGGGCGCCGTTGAGCACGTGGTAGCGACCACGGAATGCCCCAGTGCGCTCGATGGCGACGAGGTCGAGCGCCTCTTCGACCACACAGAGGAGGCCCAGGTCGCGCGAGGTGTCGCGGCAGATACGACAGCGCTCCTCGTCGGAGACGTGACCGCAGATGACGCAGGGCCGGGTGTTCGCCCGCATGGCGCTGATCGCGCCTGCGAGGGCGAGCGCCTCAGGCTCGGGAGTGCGCAGCAGGTGGAAGGCGAGTCGCTCAGCGGTGCGGGGGCCAACCCCTGGGAGCCGAGAGAGCGCCTCAATGAGTCGCTCGACGGAGCTTGGCAGGGCGGCGCCGCTGCTCACTCCTTCCAAACCTCGCGAAGGGCCGTGTCCGGATCAAGCTCGCCGAACTGAACAACGATCTTGCGCCCGTAGGCCTTGTCGGCCATCGCCTCGATACGCTCCCGCTTCGCCTCGGCGCGCTGGCGCAGGAAGCTCTTCGTGGGCGGGTAGCTGAGCACAAGGGTGTCGCCATTGAGCGTGGGTCGGGCATCGGCGAGGAGTGGCTTGGTGGCCGGATCAGCGCTCGCGAGCATGGCGCCCCACTCCCCCGTTGCCGGCGGGGCAGGCGGAGTTGCAGGGGCGGCTACTGCCGCTGTTGGG
>RGBZ01000257.1 GCA_009919365.1 bacterium | reverse complement strand
GTCTGTCCGATGGATCAGGTGTTGATGGAACGACTCGGCGATTGGGATTAGTGCGCTTATGAAGTAAGAACGAAAATCAGTTTATCGAATTGTTTTCAATCGCCAATACCGATGAACTTGTCCATACCTTCAGAGACTCTTGCTCGGGGACTCAAGGATGGATTTTTTGACGAAGCACTTGACGGAGTTGAAAGATCGGGGTTTGTTGAGGCGGTCCGCAAATGTGACCTCAGTCAAAGAAACGAGTGGACAAAATCTATCGCGAAGACGAAAAAATCTTTGAATCTTTGTGCCTTGAGCCAGTCATCCGCACCGGTTACCATCCACCACACCCATACACGGAGACACACGATGGCCCGCAGTTCACTCACACGACGCCGACTGATCAACAGCGGTCTTGCCGTGGGCGCATCCGCCTCGTCGCTCATGATGGCGGCTGTGCGAGCACAGGCGCAGAGCCCCAGTGCACAAAGCCCGGGCGCACAGAGCCCGATCTCGAACTGGCCGAGTCGCCCGATCCGCTTGATCGTGCCCTGGCCGGCGGGCGGGCTGGTGGATATCGCAGCACGCCAAGTCGCCACGCGCTTGCAAGCGGCTCTGGGTCAGTCGCTGGTGGTCGAAAACCGGATCGGTGCAGGCGGCAACCTGGGCTCTGAACAAGTGGCCCGCGCACCGGCCGATGGCTATACCCTGTTGTTTGCAACCAGCTCGCTCACCGTGAGTGCGGCCCTGGATCAGCGCCTAGCGATCCGAGCGATGCAGGACCTGCAGCCCATCGCCCATGTAGCGAATGCGCCCTCGGTGCTGGTGGCGGGCCCTTCGATCTCGGTGAACTCTGTGGCCGAGCTGCTGGCCTTGGCTCAGCGCAGCCCCGGAAAGCTAACCTATGCCTCCGCAGGCGTGGGCTCGTTTGCGCATCTGGTGGTCGAACGTTTCAAGGCGCAAAACCGCATCTTTGCCGTTCATGTGCCCTATACCGGCGCACCCGCCGCAATGAACGACCAGCTTGCCGGACGCATCGACTTTCAGATGGCCAACATCACGGTCGCACTTCCGCATGTGAAGTCCGGCCGTGTGAAAGCGCAGGCCATCACCAGCAAGGAGCGCTTCCCGGCCCTGCCTGATGTTCCCACCATGATCGAATCCGGTCAGAAAGACTTTGAGGCCGACCAGTGGCTGGGGTTGCTCGCGCCACAAGGCTTGCCCGCGAACATCGTGGAGCGACTGAACACTGAGACCAATCGCGCGCTGGCGGACACGGCCCTTCGCGAGG
>RGBZ01000256.1 GCA_009919365.1 bacterium | reverse complement strand
CCCTCTGCGTCGAGGTCGTTGGAGCGACGGCACTTTGTCGTGACCTGGCCCTGGGCATCTTCGCCTTCGCTGACGGCACGAATCTCGTACTCGGCGAGCGTGCCGGCAACGCCTCACTCGAAGAGGTCGTGATGGCGCTGCGCACCCGACCAGGGCAGTTCGAGTCGCACGACATTCATGTGCAGACAGAGCAGCTCACATCTGCGAGCCGACTCGTTTCCTATCTGACCGGATTCGCCGTGCAGCCAAACAAGGCGATCGTCGGCGCGAACGCGTTTGCCCATGAGTCGGGGATCCATCAGGACGGTGTGCTGAAGAATCCGCTGACCTACGAAATCATGACGCCGCAGTCGGTTGGCCTCGTTGGCTCAAGCCTGACGATCGGCAAGCTTTCAGGTCGTCGTGGCCTACAGGCGAAGTTCGCCGAGCTCGGCCACGACCTCAGCGGTGAGGCGCTCGACGCCCTCTACCGTGAGGCGATCGCTCTCGCCGACGTGAAGAAGGAGCTCACCGACGCCGACCTGTTGGCCCTCGTCGATAAGCGAGCCGCCACAGGGAGCGCCGCAACGATTGAGCTCCTCGACTGGAGCGTTGCCAGCTCACGCGGCGGCGGTTCGTCGGGCCGCGTGGAGATTCGCGTGAACGGGGTCGAGGCTTCGGCCGAGTCGACTGGGAATGGCCCCGTCGACGCCCTCTATGAGGCCATCGACAAGGCGGTCGCCCCAACCCTCGGCTGGAGTCCAATTCTCGCGGAGTACGAGATTCGTGCCGTGAGCGAGGGCGAAGATGCCCAGGGGCAGGTCACGACGAAGTGCCGTCGCTCCAACGATCTCGATGGCGACGGGAAGCCACTTCCGAACGCGCCGATGGTCACGGGGCAGGGTCTCTCCACGAACATCATCGACGCGTCGCTCGTCGCTTACGTCTCCGCCGCGAACAAGCTCGCGGCACTTGAGTCGGGGGCGGCCAGCGCGCCAACGAAGGGATCGCGCGAGGCGATGCAGTGAGCGAGACGCTCGCAGCACCGCTCTCTTCGGCACTGCGTGACGGTGCCGCCGATCATCTGATCGTCACCATTCCAGGTGATGGTGTTGGCCCCGACGTAGTCGCGGCGGCGCGCCGAGTGCTCGACGCTGCGGGTTCGAAGTTCGGCTTCAAGCTCGCCTGGCGCGAGATCTTGGCTGGCGGCTGCGCCATCGACGCGTACGGGATTGCCGTTCGCGAAGAGGATCTGCAGGTTGCCGATACCGCCGACGCGCTTCTTCTTGGCGCGGTTGG
>RGBZ01000255.1 GCA_009919365.1 bacterium | reverse complement strand
AACGGCTGGACCATCGGCCATGCGCCCGTCGTCGCGCCGACGCGGCGGTTCACGTAGATCACGCCGCCATCGATCGTGTCGAGGAAGGTCTGGATCTCGGCCGCATCTTCGGTGTAGCAACCGGCGGTGAGGGCGTACTCGCTCTCGTTGGCGAGGGCGATCCCCTCTTCAAATGAGGCGACCTTTGCCACCGCCACAAACGGCGTGAAGAGCTCGTCCTTGAAAAGGCGGTGCGTTGCCGGGAGACCTGTCACCACGGTTGGCGCAACGTAGAAACCCTTGGCGAGATCGCCATCTGTCAGTCGGCCGCCGCCAACGGCAATGGTGCCGTCGCGCTTCGCCTCTTCGCATGCCTGCAAGAAGGTGTCGACGGAGCGCTGATTGATGATCGGCCCAAGAAAGATGCCGCGCACCGTTGGATCGCCAACCTTGAGCGCCTTCGTCTTCTCAACGAGGTGCTTCACAAATTCGTCATGCACTGAAGCCTCGACATAGACGCGGCTGTTCGCCGAGCACTTCTGCCCGCCGAGGCCGAACGCCGAACGGAGCACCCCTTCGGCCGCCTTCTCTAGATCGGCCTTCTTCGAGATGATCGTTGGGTTCTTCCCGCCCATCTCCACGATGACCGGCTTTGGATAGTCCTTGGCGAACGATCGGTAGACCTGCATGCCGATCTCGGCGGAGCCAGTGAAAGTGATGCCGGAGACATCACGATTCTCCTGAAGCTCTGCACCAACGCTTTCGCCTGGCCCCATCACCATGTTGAAGACGCCAGCGGGAATGCCTGCGTCACTGATCGCTTGCGACAGCAGCACCGCGGAGAGCGGTGCGTCAGATGATGGCTTTAGTACGACCGAGTTGCCGGCAACGAGCGCTGCACCAACTGGTCCGCCCATGAGAGCGAACGGGAAGTTGAATGGGCTGATCACCGCCCAGACGCCGTATGGCTTGAGGATTGTCGTTGTTTCAACCTTTGCATCACCAAGGTTCCCCATGGTGTGGACGTAGCCCTTGTTGCGCTCAACCTCACTTGCGTAGATGCGGAAGAAGTCGGCGGTCTCTTCGACGTCGCCGAGTGCCTCGAGGCGATTCTTGCCAACTTCAATGGAGAGGAGTGCGGAGTAGAGGAACTGTCGCTCGCTGATCAGCTCGGCGGCCGCGCGGATCAGCGCGACACGCTCCTGCCATGGGCGCTTCGACCAGGCTGGGTATGCCGCCTTCGCCGCGGTGATCGCGGCCTTGGCGGTGTTGCGATCACCCTTACTAAAGGTACCGACGACACTTCCGTC
>RGBZ01000254.1 GCA_009919365.1 bacterium | reverse complement strand
GGCCCACCATCGAGCACCGTGCTGAGGCGTTCGTGCAGTCGTAGCCCAGGCTCATGGAAGACGATGTTCTGCTGTCCGTGGATCAACTTGGTGGCCTGTTCGGCAATGGCGGCGGCAACCTTCGGATGCGCATGCCCCGTGTTCACTACGCCGATCCCCGAGGTGTAGTCGAGCCAACGCTCACCGCTGCGATCGATCAGCCAGGAGCCCTCACCGCGTTCTACATCAACGTTGGCGGCACGACCCCACACGGGGGCGATCACGCTGTGCGGTGGAATCGGGCCGCGCTCGCCGCTCACGCGCGTCTCCGTTGGAGGAACGAACCGATCGCCACGGCGCTTACCGCAACAACAAAGAAGATCGTGCCGATGGCGTTGACCTGCGGCGGCACACCGACGCGCGCCGAGCCCCACACAAACATCGGGAAGGTCGTGGTTCGCCCGGCGGTGAAGTTGGTGATCACAAAGTCGTCAATGGAGAGGCTGAAGGCGAGCAGGCCGGCAGCTGCGATGCCCGGAAGGATCAGCGGGAAGGTGACGCGCCAGAAGGTCTGCCACCCGTCTGCGCCAAGGTCGGCCGACGCCTCTTCGAGTCGGCGATCGAAGCCAGCGAGGCGCGCCCGGACGGTCACGATCACGTAACTGATGTTGAAGGTGATGTGCGCAATCAAGATCGTGAACTCGTTCAGTGGGAAGAAGGGGGGCTTGCCGATCGCAACGAAGAGGGTCAAGAGCGACGCGCCAAGGATGATCTCTGGCGTGGCGAGTGGCAAGAAGATGAAGAGGCTGGTCGCCGGTCGACCGCGGAACTGATAGCGCACCAGCGCTAGGGCTGCAAGGGTGCCGAGCGTTGTTGCAACTAGCGTAGAGATGAGCGCGATGCGAATGCTGATGACGACCGAATCAAGCAGGCCAGGGATCGCGAAGAGGTTCAGCCAGTGATCAAGGGTGAAGCCGACCCAGGTGTAGTTCGTCTTACCCACCGGATCGTTGAAGCTAAAGAGCGCGACGATAAAGATAGGGAGCAGCAGATAGATCAGGGCGAGCCCCGTATAGGCGCGCAGAGCATTGCGACCAAGCCAGCGCAGCATCAGCCGATCCCCGACTCAAGCTCGTCGGTGCCGAGGACGCGCGCGTAGATGAAGACGGCGGCAAGGATGCCAGCCATCAACATGAAGCTGATCGCCGCCGCAGTCGGATAGTCGTTGTTTACCAGGAAGCGACTCTGGATCACGTTGCCGATGAGGCGCGTCTGCACGCTGCCAAGCAGCTCTGCGTTCACGAAGTCGCC
>RGBZ01000253.1 GCA_009919365.1 bacterium | reverse complement strand
CGCACGCGCCGAGGCGGGAACGAAGGTCACCCATGCCCATCCGCGCGTGGTCGTGGCATCAGCCATTTACGTGCTCGTGGCTCGTGCGCTGCTGCGTGGCGATGCGCCACGCCCTGCGATTGACTGGGCGGTGGCAACGCTGGATGACCTCTACGCCGGCACCCCCGAGAAGCGAGAGCTGATCGCCAGCTGCCTGGTGCACAAAGAGGGGCTCGGCCACGCCTATGTGGCGGATAGCCTGCTAAGCGCCCTCACGGCACTGGAGCAGGGGAGCAGCTTCCGCGACGTGGTGGAGCTCGCCATTTCGTATGGGCACGACACCGACACCACGGCCGCGATTGCTGGCGGGCTCGCCGGGATTCAGTACGGTGCCGCCGCCGTTCCCGAAGAGTGGATGGTGGCGATGCGTTCGGCACCTGGCTGGTTCATTGTCGACACGTTGGCGCATCAGCTTGGTGATCGCGGGTAGGGGCACTGAAGCAGGCGACACCAGACCTGAGCAGCATTCAAGTCGGCGAGTTAAGGCTATTGACATTTCACGTGTCATATGTATAATGCCCACATGAGCCCAAAGCCCACCCCAAAGCGTTCACAGAAGAGCAGGGCGAAGGCTGCTGCCGTTTCGCCAGCCGCGGAGCAGACCTACTCCTTGAAAGAGGTCGCGGCGCAGGTAGGCCTTGAGCTTCGTGTGCTGCGCTCGTGGATGGGGCACCCGTATCGCATCCTGCCGGGCTTCGGTCGCGGCTCCGGCACGCGCTACCCGCAGGCCTTCCTCGATCGCGCCAAGCTAGCCCAGCGCCTACGCGACGAACACCTCCCGCTCGCTGAGGTGGCGAACCGACTTCGCGGGGTGCCAGATCAAGAGCTTGAGCAACTCCTGAGCGGCGCACCAGTCCCGAGCGGTCGCGCGTCAAAAGGGAGCGCGGCAGATTATGCAACGGCCGTGCTCAACAGCCGTGGGGTGACGGTGTCAATGTTTGCCCGCGCGACGCCAGTGCTGCAGCAGTATTCCCTGCCGAAGAAGCCAACCCTCGCGCGTGCTGCGTGGGAGCGTATCCCTCTCTCGGATGCCATTGAGGTGCACGCTCGTCGCCCTATGACCCGCGAAGAGAATCGCCTGCTCGACGAGTTGTTAAAGGAGGCGGAGCGGATCTTTGGTCCCCAGCCCCGGGGCAACTCGTAAGGGGGCGCCGCGTCGACCCCAGTGAGTGGAGCCGCGGCGGCGGGGCTAACCCCGTCATCTCATCAGATCAAAGGCCCTAGGTGGGGCATAGCAGGAGGGTCAGTATG
>RGBZ01000252.1 GCA_009919365.1 bacterium | reverse complement strand
GTGCAGGTGGGCTCGATCACGTTGGTCGTGGAGGAGAAGGTGGCGGCGGTGGATATCTCCTCTGCGGTGACGATTCCTCAGCGCCCGGCATCGAAGAGAGCGTCAAGCTTGAGCACGGAGGTGACCATCGTGACACGGCCAAGACCGAAGGCAGTAGTCAGTTCTGGACCAACGGATTCAAACAAGGCTGCAACATTGTGCGAGTACACGCTCGTGCGTGAGATCGCGCGTGGCGGGATGGGGCAGATTTACTTCGGCGAGGATCCGCAACTTAAACGGCAAGTGGCGGTGAAGGTGAGCAGCATCAGCGAGGGCGGCGAGGATCCGCGTTTTTCCAAGGAAGCGGAAGTGCTCGCACATCTGGCCCATCCAAACATTGTGCCGATTTATAACATCGGCGTGGATGCGCAGCGTCGGCCCTTCTACTCGATGAAGCTGGTGAAGGGGCGCACGCTCCAAGCGGTGCTCAACGCGATCCGCGACGGCGACGCGGCTGCAGTGAAGGAGTATCCGCGCGCGGCGCTACTGACGATCTTCCGAAAGATCTGCGACGCGATGGCGTTTGCGCACGCGAAGGGTGTGTTACACCGAGACCTCAAGCCGGAGAACATCATGGTGGGTGAATACGGCGAAGTGCTGGTCATGGACTGGGGACTCGCCAAGGTTCTGGGGGGCGAAGAAGTTCTGGGGGGCACGGAGGACGTTGCGACTGGGAGGTCGCCTGCGAAGGACACAGGTGATTACGGGATGACGATGGAAGGCGAGGTGATGGGGACGCCGCAGTACATGTCCCCAGAACAGGCGGAGGGTGTCGTGGCGGAACTGGACGCGCGTTCGGACATCTATTCGCTGGGCGGGATTCTCTATGCGATCCTCACGCTGCGGCCTCCGGTAGACGGGAAGACGTTGAACGAGGTGCTCACGAAGGTGAAGCGGGGCGAGATCAGTGCGATGGTCACCAAGCGCGGCGGCAAGGGGGACGTAACCGTTGGGACGCCGACTGCGATGGGTTTGGGGGTGCCCGAGGCGTTGCAGGCGGTGACGTTGAAGGCGATGGCGACGGACCGCAACAAGCGTTACGCGAGTGTGGAGGCGTTTGCGGGGGACATCGAAGCGTACCAGAACGGGTTTGCCACCAGCGCCGAGCAGGCTGGAGCGGTGCGGCAGTTGGTGTTGTTCATCAAACGTAACAAGGCAGTCTCCGCCGCAGTGGCGTTGTTTTTGATCGCAGCCGCCGTCTTTACTCTAAAGCTCGCTGCCAGTGAGCGAACAGCGAGAGAGAATGAGAGG
>RGBZ01000251.1 GCA_009919365.1 bacterium | reverse complement strand
GCGGCGCACCAGCTGGGTGTCGACCACCGCATGGCGGGCATAGCTGCGCACAGGCGGCAGCCCATCGGCGCTGATGCCGGCCCAGCCCAGCCGTTCATCCAGCTCGGCCAGCAGGTCCTGGGCCGATGGATCAGCCAGCCGGCCGGCCGCCTGCTGCACCACGTTGTGCACCTCCCGCAGCCGGGCTGGGGAGAGCACCGCGGTGCCCAGGCAGTAGCCGTGGCGCACGTTGTCGTTGCGGTTGCGGAAGCCGTAGGGGGTGAGGAGCTTCTCGAGGTCCTTGCGCAGGGTGGCTGTTTCGCCCGGCAGATAGGCGCCGGGGATCGTTTCTGTGGCCGTGATCAGGTGCTGATGCAGGTTGCTGCCGCGCTCGGCTGGGGGGATCCTGATGGACAGCGCCACAACGCCCACCCGCCAGCGGGTCTGGGTCACGACGGCAGAAGCCTGCGCCGCTCTGGGAATGAGCCGCGAAACCTTGCGCCAGCTGCGGCTGCGAGGAGTGCTCACCCCTGGCAAGCACTACCGACGCTGGGGCTGCACCCAGGGCAGGGGGCCGCTGCAATGGCACCTCGAGAACGCGGAGGCCACCATCACCGGCTGGAGCCGGCGAAATCTCCCAATGTGACATCCGCTTTATTGCTAGGCGATCTTCCGGCGGCTGGGACTCAAGAACCTTGACAACAGGCTGTCGGAGTCTCGCTTGAGGAGGTAGTTTGAAGAGGTGACTGGTCCGACTCTGTCGGTCGGGTGCTGGCCGCGCCAAAGACGCTCGCTTGTAGCGAGCGCAACTTTTACATCCTGACTACACCATCTGGGTCGTTGCTAGAAGCCGCCTTGAGCAGGATTTGATTTAGAGCATTAAATAGCTTGTCGATGTTGTGCTTCTTGTAGCCTGGCCTTGCGTGCTCCCTTCTGTATAGAGAGTGTGATGCCAAGTCCGCTACTTGCACCATCAGCGAGTGATGGGATCTTCGGAAGTTGGGGTCTTCGAGAATTAGTTCAGTAGTGTTTTTATAGCTTCCGCCGAAATGGCTGGGGGTAAAGTACATTCCTTTTCAGGATTCACGATGTCCGTATGTCAACTTCGACCAGAATCTCGAGGATATGTTCGCATTCAGTCGGCAGACCCACTCACTCCTCCAAAAATGGTTGCTAACTATCTAGCTACCCAACATGACCGCGATACCAGCGTTGCTGCATCCGTCAATGTCGGTGGACCCGTCTCGATCCAGGACAAATTGACAGTAGGAGGTCGTCTCACAGGAATCGGTATGGCCACATTTGACTCTGC
>RGBZ01000026.1 GCA_009919365.1 bacterium | reverse complement strand
ACGCCGGCGAGAAGGAGCGGCTTGCGGCCGTACAGGTCGGAGAGCTTTCCGTAGATCGGCACCGTCACGGTGCTGGCAAGTAGGTAGATCGTGACCACCCAGGTGTACAGATTCGCGCCGCTTAGATCGGTGATGATCTTCGGGAGCGCGGTACCGACGATGGTCTGGTCAAGCGCACCCAAGAAGAGGGCGAGCATGATCGCGACGATGATGCCTTGCTTGGCGCGCTTCGAAAGGTCGGCACCTGCTGGGGCAGGTGTCTCCTTCGCGGCAGGGCGTTGCTTGGCCGCAACAGGGCGGCGAGTCTTAGCGGTGGGCATTGCGTGTACCTCCATATCGCGCCGTCAGATTTCTGGCGGTATTTCGCGTTGCAACTATCGTACTCCTCACCGCTCAAGTCTGCCGCGGGGTAGGGTTCGCCTATGCAGATTGCCGTGGTCATTGAGGGGCAGATGAACCTGTCGTACGAGCAGCAGCTCGCCGCCGCCCGCCGCGCCGAGGCGGTCGGGATCAGTGGCTTCTTCCGCACAGACCACTACGAATCGTTCCCTGGCGCTGCCGACCAGGCCACCACCGACGCCTGGAGCGTGCTGGCGGGAATCGCGCGCGAGACAACATCGATCACGCTCGGCACGCTCGTCAGCCCCGTCACCTTTCGGGCGCCGGGCGAGTTCGCGAAGGTGGTCACCACCGTGCAGGAGATGGCGGGGCGGCGGCTCCACGCTGGACTCGGCACCGGCTGGCATGAGTCAGAGCATCGCCGCTACGGCTTCCCGTTCCCCGAGATGGCCACACGCGCAGAGATGCTGGAGGAGCAACTCGAGATCGTTCGCGCGCTCTGGGCCGGGCCCGACGGTTGGTCGTTTAGCGGCACGCACTACAGCGTGAGCGACGCCCTCTTCCGCCCGAAGCCATCGCCCGTTCCATGGATCATCACCGGTGGTGAAGGCTCACCTCGTGGCATGCGCATCGCGGCGAAGTTCTCTGACGAGTTCAACCTCACCTCGTCGACCCCTGCGACGGCCCACGAGAAGTTCGCGCAACTTGATGCGACCTGCATAGCCGCAGGCCGGGCACCCGAAAGCCTCGATCGCTCTGCGATGACGGGGGCGATGATCGGCCGAACGGAGGCTGAGTATCTGGAGAAGATCCGCGGCTTCATGGTACGCATTGGTGCTGCTGGTGATCCTGAGGAGTACCTTGCACCACGCCGCGCCCGATGGCTAGTAGGAACCCCTGATCAGGCGTTGCAGCAGATGCGCGCCTTCCGCGAGACGGGGGCGAGCCGCCTCATGGTGCAACACATGGATCCCACCGAGACAGACTCACTCGACCTGCTGGCAGAGCTTCACGCGCAGCTCTAGCGCGCTCACTTAGCGCGCCGCGGCGACTCTTCCCCTACGGCCACTGGGCCCAATCCGGTAGACGACTCTGCCACGGAGTGCGCTGAGGGGCAGAGGCCCGTCATGTCGTGAGTCGCGTGAAAGTGCCGCGTTATCACCAAGGAGCCAGAGCCCCGATGTGCCAGGTGGTGGGGGAGCCACACGCTTCACGTCGAAACGACCATCGCGCGCAACGATGACGACGCTGCCGATCGGCGGTGTGCCGCGGAGGCCAGGGAGTCCACGCGGGCCCGCTGGAAGCACAAGGAGCCGGTCCCCCGGAAGGAGGGCCGGCTCCATTGAGCGTTCAACAACATCGGCGACCCAGATCCTTCCGGGTCGTTCGGTCACAGCGGTGCGTTACGCCTTCGACGCGACGAAGGTAGCAGCGAACGCCTCGGTCGCAGCCACAAGTTCTGCCGCCGCGGCTGAATCTACGTTCTGCTTGTTCTTTGACGCCAGCTTGAGCAGCTTCCAGACCTGGTCGTGTAGGTCGGGGAACTTCGCCAAGTGCTCAGGCTTGAAGTAGTCGGACCAGATGATCTGAACTTCGTGCTTCACCTTCTCGGCGTGCTCTTCCTTGACGGCAACGCAGCGTACAAACTTGTTGCGCGTGGCGCTGTCGGTCACCTCAATCTGGCCGATGAGCTCAACCATGCGGGCGACCGTCTTGGCGGCAATCACTGCTCCCGATGGGTCATAGATGCCGCACGGCACGTCGCAGTGGGCATGAACGGTGACCGGAGTGAACTGGCTGAATGGGTTCTTCATGCTTCTCTCCTCTCTACTTTACGAATACAGCTACGGCAACATTGAGTAGCGCGAGCACGCCGATCGCGTGATAGGTGTTCGCCGCGATGGAGACGTCCTTACGACGTGGCCATGCGAGCAACAGAATCACGGCGGTGACCGCAATCTTGATGCCGTACTTCGTGTGGTTCACCGGATCGGTCCCCATCTCCGCGAGCCCAACGAGCAGGAGGCCCGTCAGGAACTGGAGCAGAGTGCCGTGGGTGATCCCCGCGGTAAGGCGCTTCGGGGAGCTCGTTATGCCGGCGAAGTAGCCGCCCACGACTGCGGCCATCCCGAGCAGGTGGATAAAGACGAGAACGAGCTGGGCGGTCTCCATGTGCTCCCCTTTCTGCTGCGCGGCCATGGTGGCCGCCTCTCTGTACGGTAGCGGACTGTGCGGCGTGTGGCAGCCCTGCGTGGCGGTGGGTGCGAGCGTGTAGGGTTTCACCATATGAGCGAACGAAAGGTACGGGCCTACGGCTCGTACAGCCGAGATGCGCTGATCCCGCCTGCGGCAGGGGAGGGCGTCGCATGGCTTGGTCGCCAGCCCTGGGCGGAGGCGAGTCCCTCCTATCGAGCCCTACGCCTCACCCTGCGCGTAGTGCTCGGCGTGTTCGGGATGCGCGTGCGCGCGGTGGGGCTCGATCGCCTCGCCACATCGGGATCACGGATCCTTGTTGGTGCCCCCCACCGTCGCTATCACGAAGCGTTCGCGCTCGGCATCGCCGCCCCGGCAGCACCGCGGATCTGGTGGCTCGGCCTCGGACCATTCATTGTCGGTCGTGGGCGCGTGCGCTCCGCTCTGCTGCGGCGACTCGGCGGCCTCCTTCCCGTCTGGCGCGGCACCAGTGGAATTGAAACGCATCTGAATGCGGCGAGCGCCGTCTTCGCCGCTGGCGCACACTACGGCGTCATGCCGGAGGGCGGAACTGGCGGTCCTGTTGATCGATTTGCGGAGTTTCGCCCTGGCGCTGCACTCATCGCCATGCGCACAGGGGTGCCGATCGTTCCGATCATCTTCCGATTCCGTAATCGCAGGTTCGGCCTGCCGAGTGTTGAGGTGATCGCACTCGAGGACTCCTCGCCATGCGCGGATCGCCCAGCCCCAGAGGCCGGGAGCCGGGAGGAGTTGGCCTTTGCCGCTTCATGGAGTGACGCCCTTGCTGATCGCATGGAGACGATCTGGCGCGAGGGGGTAGGATCGGCGTCATGAGCGCCAACGTTTGCCCATTCATTGCGACCGGTGTGGACTCTTCGAAACGATCGTCACAGCCGAATGCTGCGCACTCATGTTTTGCAAAGCGCCCCGCAGAGCCGATTGATCTGCAGCGGCAGGGCGAGACCTGTCTCACCCCCACCTTTACCGCGTGCCCGATCTTTCTTGCATGGGCCTCTCGGGAGGCGGCGCAAACAATCGACGCTCCTGCTCCGCGGTCGCTCCCGTATGGCACCCCTTCCGCGAGTGCCCCAGTCGATCTTGCTGCGGCAACGCTCGGCAGCGATGAGGTACCTGCCGCGCACGACGAACTCCCTGAGGGGAGTATCTGGTCCACGGCGCCGACGCCGGCTGACCCAGCCTTCGCGTTGAGCCCATCCGAAGAGGAGCGCGCACGCGTTGTGCCTCTGCATAAGCGACGCACAATGGATGATGAGGCACCTCGTGCG
This sequence comes from bacterium, assembly GCA_009919365.1. The sequence continues at coordinate 6,008 of RGBZ01000026.1, read as the reverse complement.
GCCCTGCGACTTCCGAGGATCCCAGGGGGCACTCAAGGTGCCGCCGCGTTACTCGTTCTTGCCGCAGTGGTGCTTTTCTCCCTGCCGACAATTTTGAAGGGGGTCAACGGATTCATCGCTGGTGTCACAGCGACGCCAACTCCGAGCGCCGTGCCGACCAGTGACGCCAGTCCGTCGCCAACCGCGACGTCCGCACCCGAGTCGGTGCTCTACCGCGTGAAGTCGGGCGATACGTTGGGGAGGATTGCTGGGATCTACCAAGTCAGTATTGATGTCATCCTGAGTGCAAATCCGGCAATAGATCGACAGTCACTGACGATCTACGCGGGCCAGGAGCTCATCATTCCGCAAGTGATTCCCGACGTGGTTAACTCACCCAGCCCGTAGGGGAGATGGCGCCTAGCGGTCGCGCGGCGAAAAGTTGATCGCAGTGATCTTGCCGGCTTCGACCTTGATCGTCGCGTCAATCTTGCTGCTTTTCGATCCGGGTCGCACGACCAAGATGTCGCACTCCACCTGCGCGCCAGTGTCCTTGACTTCGCCTGGAATCATGCGCAAGCCCTTATCGGCTCGCAGGAACCAGCCACCAACGCGTTCGTGGCCCTTCAAGAGCTGCACGCTCTCGGCAACATGCACGCGCATCTCGACGCGCTCATCGATCAGCCTGAGGGCGCCCGCGCGGTCATCCGCATTCAGCAGCTCGAAGAAGGCGTCGGTCGTTTCTTGTGCACCCATATGCTGATGGTACCCTGCCGACGATGATTGATGCCCTCGACGCCGCCGGACTCCTTGCTCGCTTCGCGGCGCTACACCCCGTAGCCGCCACAGGGATGGGCGTTCACGATCACGACGGCTCGTGGGGCGTGCCCGGGAGCACGGGTCGTGCCGAGCGGCTGGCCTGGTGCGACCACGAAGAGGGACGGCTGGTCGCCATCCCAGCGTCGAGCCTCACCCCCGACGATCTCTGCGATCGTGACCTGGTCCTTGGCACCATTCGTGCGATCCGATTCGAGCTGCAGGAGGTACAGCCCGAGACGTGGGATGCGCTCCATACCGTCTCTGTCATTGGCAGCGGGCTATTCCCCTTGATCGCACGTGGCTTCGGCACTCCAGAGCGCCGCGCCAGCGACCTCGCCAGCCGGCTTTCGCAGATCCCCACCCTTCTTGATGCCGCCGTTGTTGACCTCACCGGCCTCCCCGCACTTCGCGTTCCCGCCGATGATGGCGCACCGCGGCGCGGCGGCGAACTTCTACCAACGGGCACGGTCACGCTCCCTCCGCGGCCGGTCAGTCGTCTGCATACCGAGACGGCGATCGCGCAAGCGCCCGGAATCACCGAGCTCGCTGAGCTTGGAGTGGCAACTTACGGCGAAATCCTCCGCGGTCCGGCCGATGCTGCCATCGCTGCAACTCATCAATTCATTGAGCGACTGCAGCGCGAGGTGCTTCCAAAGAGTTCTGGCGAGGGGCGTTACGGCGCGGCTCTCTACGACCGCGCCTTGCGCCACACCCTCTTCGGATCACACGACCGTGCTGCGATTGCCGCTAAGGGTGAACAGGAGTTCGCTGCGGTTCGCGCGCGCATGATCGCTATCGCCCAGCAAATTGCACCAGAGTGGCTCGGGGAGGGGGCGGCTGCCGCATTGAACGGCGACCGCTCGAAGCTCGTTGCCGAGGTGCTGCACTCGATCGGTGGCGACCACTGTGCCCCGGAAGAGATGCTTGATCGCTCGCGTGCTGAGACGGCACGATGCGAGGAGTTCATCCGCAGAACAGGACTTGTTGATTTGCCGAAGGAGCCGCTCGAGATCATGTGGACGCCACTCTTTCTGCGCGCCTACGCTGGCGCATTCCTTGATGCACCCGGCCCCCTTGATCGCGGCGAGAAGAGCTTCTTCTATGTGACACCAGCCCCCGATGACGCCACGCCAGAACAGGTTGAGTCGAAGATGCGCGAAGACAACAACCGCATGTTGGCGCTCCTCGCGATTCATGAGGCGATCCCGGGTCACTACCTGCAGCTGGCGGCTGCAAACCAGACGCCACGCCCACTCCGTGCCGCATTTGGTTCTGGTGTATTCGCCGAAGGGTGGGCCGTCTACGTTACCCAGGTAATGCTCGACGAAGGGTTTGGCGACGGCGACCTCGCGCTGGAACTGGTGCACTGGAAGTTTTATCTCCGCTGTATTGCCAACGCGCTCCTCGATGCGGGCATCCATGCCGACGGTAGAGATGAGGCGTGGGCACTCAACCTGATGGTTGGCCAGAGCTGGCAGGAGGAGACGGAGGCGAAGTCGAAGTATCTTCGTGCGCGCCTCACCTCGACGCAGCTGCCGACCTACTTCGTGGGCTCGATGGGATGCTGGGAGGTCGAAGATCGTGCACGGCGTGCCGCTGGCGGACCGGTTGCACACGTTGACGGCGCAGACCTGCCGGGGAACCGTGTGGAGACGCCAGGCTTCTCCCGACCGAAGCACCTTCGGGCAGTGCTCTCGCATGGCACGCCACCGATCCCACTCCTCGAGCGACTACTCGGCCTCGCCGAGTAGGTTGATTAGGAGGGGAGACCCTCCTCGGCGGTGATGTCACGGCTCAGGCCGCAGGCGTGCTCGGTGCGCACCGTAATGGTTGTGCCAGGGAGTAGTTCAATCGCGCGCATCAAGTGGAGTGAGCTCCCCTGATAGACGCGCTCGAAGCCCCCCTCGGAGTTGGAGATCGTTTCGATCGGTGCCCACGCAGCCGCCGCCTGCGGCGCGCTGTTCGTCGTAAGTACAATTCCGAGGTAGTCGTTACCGGAGCTGATCTGAGTGCCGACGAGCGCTTCACCCGGTGCGTCATGCGCAGTGCGCACGCCCGACACCGTCCAGTGTGCGGCGGGATTGCCACCGCCCCCAAGCAGCATCACGTTCCACTCCTCATCTAGCACGACGCTGAGGGCGGGACCGCCAGTCTGCGCCAGGGTCGTCTCGACGGTGAGGGTTGGATCCATGCGACCGCCAGCCAGTCGAATCATTCGCGTCGCTGTAACGGTTGTACTCCCAATCTGCTGCGTGGTGATGAGCGTTGCGCTGCGATCGTCGTGCTTCGTCAGGGCCCAAGGTGTTGAGGCAAGGTTGCCGATTGTCGTTGCAGTGCCATCGGCAATCGCGCGACCACTTGTGCCAGCAGGGTAAAGGCGAAGCAGCGCGGAGCGACGCTCATAGTCGTCGTACTGCAGCTTCGCCGCCAAGCCTGGCTCTTTCACCGAGACGATATCGTGAATCGATGCAACCCCACCGCTTTTGCTCTTCGCGCTCGCCGATGTGCCAGCTGCCTCGGCTGCTGCATGTCCGCGTAGCTTCTCGTGATACGCCTCGGGGCGCCGGCGCATGACGGCGAGCAGAGCATGGTGTGGCGCGCGCAGGTCAAACGAGGTGATCGCGCCACCTTCGGATGGGTCAATCTGAAGTCGCGCGCCAGCATTTGCAAGCTGAATCTCAGTCGCGCCATCGAGGTCAAGGTCGGCCAAGAGTGCCGGCAGTGCTGCGCCTGCGCTTGTGCGCCGGTAAGTTCCGTCGGCAATATCTTCGGCGGCGATCAGGTGCTCGAACGTGGCGAGGCGCATGTGCGTGATGTAGACCCCCCCGAAGAGCCCATGCCAGTAGCAGTCATTCGACTGACCGCGGTGCAGGTGATCCTCGGCGGCGAGCCGCTCGGCACCTGCTGGCATGGCGGCAACCTTGGCGCTGGTCCGTAGCATCTGCTTATGAAGATCGTTGATCTCGGTGTACTTCACCTGGAAGTTACGCCAGAAGCCTCCCCGTAGGTAGCGCGCCGCGGGGCTCTTCTCATCCTGAGCCGCATGCAGCATCGGCCCAAAGACCTGTGACTCTTCTGGGGGCAACACCCAGTCACCCATCTCGGCGTACGACGAGGTCGGCAGATAGACACGACCGATCGGCCCGCGCTCGTCGAGCCAGCGCGATGGCGTGGTGGTGGTGAGCCAGTCCGCGTTCGTCTCAAGGGCGGTGAAGAACTTCTCGACCCACTGACCTTCGCCCCAGCAGTGATCCCAGGTGGTCGGCCATGAGCCAAACTTCTCACCGTCGTCGCCCATCGTGCCGATTCGCTCGCCCTCGGGGGTGGCATGTTCGCGCAGATACTCAATCACGCTCTCAACTGTGCCGAAGGGGATGCGATAGCGAAGCCCCTGCTCGGTGCCGAAGACGGTGAGCGGCTTCCCCTCGTCTTCGGTGAGGTAGGCGCCCCAGAGTGCATCTTCTGGGATGGCGGCGGCGCGGAAGTGGGCGTCATCGAGGATCGTCCAGCGATAGCCGCCATCGTGCAGTGCCGCTGGGAGGGATGGCTCCCAGACGCGCTCGGCGAGCCAGGCGCCCTGTGGCGCAACGCCAACGAGCTCCTTGATGCGCTCGCGCATGCGTCGCAGCTGCGCAACGCGATCGGCGGCGGGGAGTGAGGCGAGGATCGGCTCGTAGAGTCCGCCGCCAACGATCTCCACCTGACCGCGCTCGACGAGTGCGCGCACCCGCGTGAGGAACTCCGGATGCGCGGCGGCGAACCACTCAAGGAGTGGGCCCGTGTAATGAAGCGAGAGTCGAACCTTCGGGTGGCGCTCTAACGCCTCGATCATCGGCAGATAGGCCTTCTCGTAGATCTCGTCGAAAACCCAGCCAAAATTGCCGACCGGCTGATGGTTATGCAGGGTGAGGGCGAGCGAGATTCGGCGGGGTGCGTTCCTGCTACTCATGGGGAGAGGTTAGCGGTGAGCCCCCGTTTGTGGGGCGGCGGCGGGAAGATAGAGCTGCTCGCAGTACTCATGGAGCATTCGGGTGGTGCTGAAGCGCCAGAGGGTGCTGCCGATCGATGCGCGCGCCAGGTCAAGCCAGGCGGCAGGCAGCCCATCGGCACCGCGATCGTAGTAGCGCGGCACAACCTCGTTCTCGAGGATCCGATAGAGGCTCTCGGCGTCGGCCGCGTCCTGCGCCGCGTCGTCTGGGTTGATCGAGGTGTCGCCAATCGCAAAGCCGTTGGTCCCGGTGTACCCCTCGTCCCACCAGCCGTCGAGAATCGAGACGTTCACCGCTCCGTTCGCCGAGGCCTTCATCCCTGAGGTACCCGATGCCTCTAGTGGTCGTCGTGGCGTGTTGAGCCAGACATCGCAGCCGGCAACGAGGTAGCGCGTGGTGCGCATGTCGTAATCCTCCATGACAAAGATGCGCCCACGGAACGCGTCGGTACGGCTCTTCTCCCAGATGTCGCGAATCACCTCTTGGCCGGCGCGGTCGGAAGGGTGGGCCTTGCCCGCAAACACAATCTGCACCGGTCGATCGCTGTTGCTCAAAATGCGGGTGAGGCGCTCGATATCGGTGAAGAGGAGATTAGCGCGCTTATAGGTCGCGAAGCGGCGAGCGAAGCCGATCGTCAGAACGTTGGGATCAAAGTAGTGGTCTGCCTCGCGAAGGGCGTCGGGCGCCTCGCCGTGTCGCCCGAGCTGTCGGCGGATGGAGTCACGCAAGAACTCTCCGAGCGCCACCTTCTGTCGACCATGCGCATCCCACCAGGCGCGCGCGTCAACGCCGCCGAGGCGCTCCCAGAAGCCTGCCGCCTCTGGTCCATCGGTGTCGAGTCGATCGAGGTCGGCGTTCAGGAACTGCTCGTAGACGACGCGCGTCTCGCGCCCTACCCAGGTTGGCATGTGCACCCCATTGGTGATCCCAAGGATCTTGTTGGTGATGACTGGTGACCAGGTGTTGTTCGCCGTCTCCGCGTGCAGCTTGCTCACGGCGTTCGCGCCAACGCTCAGTCGAAGTGAGAGGGCGGTCAAATCGAAGGCACCACGATCGCCCTCAGCGCCAACGGCGAGATCAAGCATGCGTTGCAGCGGTACGCCGCCGGCGTCGGCTTCACCGGTGCCGTCACAGAGTGGCCCAACAACGCGGCGCACGAGGTCAACGGCGAACTTCTCATTGCCGGCTGAGACGGGGGTGTGAATCGTGAAGACCGTATGG